>WGAD01000147.1 GCA_015489255.1 Anaerolineales bacterium
CCCTTGTTGTTTGCCCGCCGCCTGGATGAAAATTATCAACCGATCGGGACGGCGGTGGTCTTCCGCAACCCGATCCGGCGGATTTATGCCGTCTTTTCTTACGACAAGATGGTGCCGGGCGCCCAATGGACGGCGCTCTGGTACCGCGATGGCGAACTGGTGCATTTCGAAACCAAACCCTGGGACGGCAATACCGGCGGCTACGGCTTTACCGATTGGGCGCCGGAGCCTTACGCCTGGCTGCCTGGCGAGTACGAAGTGCAGATCTTCGTCGGGCTGGAATGGAAGGTGGTCGGGCGTTTCGTCGTAGAAGGCGACCCGCCGACGCCCTCCCCAACCCTGACTCCCTCGCCCACGCTAACGCCCTCGTTGACGCCCACGGCCTCATTAACCCCAACCATTACGCCGACGCCAACGCCAACCATCACCCGCTGGCCGACGGCAACGCCGACTTTTACCAGCACCCCCGTGCCTACCCGGACCCCCCGGCCAACAGATACTCTTTGGCCGACGCCAACCCCCTGATTCCTGGAGGAGAAAAATGGAGCAAAAGAAAGCCTTTCAAGACTATTACCCGAATCACATGGCCTATTGTTATGGTTGTGGCCGCCTGAACGAACACGGCCACCAGATCAAAAGCTATTGGGACGGGGATGAGACGGTGGCCTATTTTACACCCCAACCGCATCACATTGCCGTGCCCGGGTACGTTTACGGTGGTTTGCTGGCCTCCCTGATCGATTGCCACGGGACTGGGTCTGCCGCTGCGGCGGCATACCGGGCGGCGGGGCGCGAAATGGATACGGAGCCTCCGTTGCGCTTTTTGACCGCCTCCTTGCATGTGGACTACCTGAAGCCGACCCCCCTCGGCATCCAGCTGGAAATTCGCGGGCGCATCAAGGAGATCAAGGAGCGCAAGGTGGTGGTGGAGGAGTGGATCATCGCCAACGGGGAAATTACGGTGCGCGGCGAATTGGTGGCCGTGCAGGTGCCCGATCGAATGATTCAAGACCTGGTGCTCAACGCCAGCAATCTTTGACCCCCGTTTCCCTCTAAACAGATGCGTGGGGAGCGCCAGCGGCGCTCCCCACTCGTTTTAAATAGCCCGTGATGAGGGGGCCGTGTTGTTCCAGGCGATGGCTATGGCCGCGGCCAACCGGGCGTTATGGCGCAACAAGGTGAGGTTGGCCTCTGTGGTGCGACGTTGACTGATTTCCCCCAGCCGTTGCAGCAAGAAGGGGGTGACGGCTTGCCCGCGCAGGCCGCGTTCATGGGCCTCGCGGACGGCCTGCACGATGATCGGTTCCACCTGTTCGCGCGGGATCTCCGCATGCCGCGGGATGGGGTTCGTCACCAGCACGGCGCTTTGGTTGCCCAGCGCCCAATGGGCGCGGGCGAATGCGGCGATGGCTTCCGGGGTGTCCAGCCGCTGGCTGACGGGCAAGCCGCTGCTGCGAGAATAGAAGGCCGGAAATTCATCGGTTGCGTATCCGATCACGGGAACGCTCATCGTTTCCAGGTATTCCAGCGTGGCGGGCAGATCCAAGATCGCCTTGGCGCCGGCGCACACCACAATCATCGGCGTGTCGCCCAACGCCTGCAAATCGGTAGAGATGTCGAAGGGGGCGCCGCGGTGCACGCCACCAATGCCGCCGGTGGCGAAGACGGTAATGCCAGCCTGGCGTGCGGCCAGCATGGTGCCGGCGACGGTTGTCCCGCCGTTGGCTTCCTGGACGATGGCCGCCGCGAAGTCACGGCGGCTGATCTTGCGCACCTGCGGATCGGTTGCCAGGGCGTTCAGGTCGCCCGAGGAGAGACCGACGACGACCTGGCCGCGCACCACGCCGATAGTCGCAGGATGCGCGCCTGCAACTTCAATCTCGTGTTCCATGTCTTGGGCCAGTCTCAGGTTTTGCGGGTAAGGCAGGCCGTGGGTAATGACGGTCGATTCAAGGGCGACCAGCGGGAGGCCCATTTGGATGGCCTCCCGGGTGCGGGGAGTAATGCGGAGGTAGTTTTTGGTCATGTTCATTGGGTTGTAGCGTCTCTCTTTGGATGTAGGATTCGGGGCGCTGCCAGGGAGGCAACGCGAGGGCAACGGCGGTCACGCCGGCCAGCATGGCCTTTGGGCGCCGCGTGCAAGGGGGGAGTCATTCATCGCAGTCGCCTTGCTCAATGCGCCCGAGCAATTGGAGTACGATTTGACGCTGAGAGAGGACAACGCCCGCTTCTTCAAATTCTTTGAGAAGGTATCCCAAACAGCGGGCCAACTGCGTGAGCAGAAAGATTTCGGGCGTATCTGGCGGTGTGCGTTGCCGCAGCTTCTGCAGGGCGGCGCGCAGCCCGCGTTTGTCCAGCTGTTCGATGAGCATGTCGCGCAGGCGATTTTCTTCCTGGGTGGTTTCATCCTCGTCGAGGCCCACGGCGCTCGATGTGCTGGAAGCAGGGGGCGGTTCGGGGGTGGACGATGAGTATAGATTGATGAAGCGTGCCCGCGCCTGGTAAAGGTTGCGCTCTGCCTGGCGGACGGCTGGGGAACCGGTATTTCCTTCGCCACGGAAGAAGGTTATCAGTCGGTGCACCATCTTTTGCCAGCGCTCCTTGCTTGGGCCCTGAATCTCTTTGAAAGGCTGCAGGATGTAGTTGCGGATCACATCGCGCATGGTTTGCAAAACATGTTTTTCGCGGTGCAATTGCAAGCCTTCGCGGGAGGTGCGGATGATATTGTCGCGGCTGATCCGCCAGGCTTCCAGGTTGCGCCGGTTGATGGTTTCATCTGGAAAGACCCAGGTGCCGATGCCGTTCCAGTGCATCTCTACGCCGTTGCGGACGGCGCGGGCGTTGAAGTTTTGGGAGAAAAGAAAGAAGTAATTGGGCAGGTCCAGCCGGGGGCTGATGAGGCCGGAGATCTCGCGGCGGTGCGCCGGACGGCGTTCCTCGCCGGAAGACAAGGCCTCTTCTGCGGGCGAAACGGGCGGGTTCTCCAGGCGGCTGAAAAGCCCCTCGCCGGCGCTGGCGATGAATTCTTCCAGCGGGGTATGGCTGATGAAGTCGCGCAGTTGGGCGCTGATCATCATCTGCATCCGCCGCCGCCAGTGGACGTCGCCGATCGTATGCGGCGCGTGTTGGCCGACGCGGGCGGTCTGGTTGTAGGTCAGGCTGATGAGCGCCTGCCTGGAGGCCGGGTACGGTTCTTCCAGTGTCGGTTCGCGCCCGCAGCGCCAGATGCTGAAGATCAGGCGCACGTCGCGGGCTTCGATGGGAATGCCATCCAGGGTGCGGCCGGTGACGTTGAAGGGGACGATGTGGTTGCGCAGGTTGAAGGTCGCCCGCAGGCGTTCGAACCCGTCCAGTGACAGGCGGCGGGGCTGTTGTATCCATTTTCCGGTCGGCATCTGATCGCGTGGCAGCATGGTGTGCGGGCGACCGTCGGCGTATTCAAAGAGGGCGGCGCTGTCGAGCGAGAGGCGAATGAACCCGGGCCCGCCGATGCGCAGGATGGGGGAATTGCGGCTGGTGCGGCGGATTTCGCCGTTTTCAATTTCAACCGTATCGTAGCGCAGGCCGAAGACGGCGCTATCGGTGAAACGCACGGCCACATCAAGATCGTCGAGTTCAAAGATGTCGTCCAGGTAGGCGCCGGCCCGATAACGAATGATCAGGAAGGGGATGAGCAGGGGGACGATATCGCGCAGGGTGGCAAAGTTGAAGAAATGCGTCCAGAAGAGGCGCAAATGGTCGCGCAAAGCCAAAGGGTTGGATAAAACGGCTGGTATCTGGAAGAGATGCGACCAAAAACCCAGCGGCGCATAACGATTGGCCGTGTAATGCCAGATGGTCAGAAAGAGCGCGCCCAGGATGGCGGTGCGCAACAACGCCAGCGGGCGCCAGAGTGAGAACACCCAGCGGTTGAGGATGTTGTTGAGTAACGCGCTGGCTTCTGTTTTGAAACCGCCGTGTTCCAGTTGCGGGTTCATGGTGTTTCGTCCTCTTCCAAGTCGTCTGCCACCTGGCGTCGGATCTCGCGCAGATGTTCAACTTCGGAGCGCAACCCCTGACGCAGGCGGTCGTTGCCGGTCAGGTAATCGTGCGTGGCGTCCAGCGCGCTGGCCAGAGCCTGACGCGACCTGGCATGGCCGGAGGGGCGCAGAAACATCCGTGAGGCCCGGTTGATGCGGTTTGCCAGATAGGTTGAAAAATCGAAGATCGTTTTTTGGCGGGTCTCCTGGGCGATCCGGTCGAGGTAATCGTCAATTTCACGGGAGCGCCGGCTGGCGCGTCGCAGCCATTGGTCTGCCCAGTTGGTGATCAAGTGATTTTCCACATCCGGTTGGAAGCGCAAATTGGTGACGACGACCGCCCGCACCTGGATTCCCAGGGCGTCCATTTGCTGGTATTCCGGGCTGGGATACCAGTTGCCGGTGGGGCGGCCTTCGTTGTCCAGTTCCTGGGCCATTTTCTGTCCCAGGCGTTGGCGCATCATGCGCTGGATGAACTCCAGTACGGTCATATTGCCCTGAGGCGCGGGAACATTGCCGAGGGGCTGGCAGTCTTCTTCTTTCTCCTCCTGGGGGCGAAAGAATGCCATATTGAGGATGTGCGCTTGCCGTCCCAGCCAGCGATCCAGGTCGGCCAGGTATTCACGCAGAGGCGAGCGGGGCGCGGTCTCTTCTTCCGCTGCGGCGGTTTGAGGCGGCTCGTTGTCGGGTGGTTGGTCTGGCCCGGGGTCAAAAAGCAGCGGCGCGAAGAGCTCATTGAGCGGGTACTTTTCCAAAAGTTCACGCCAAACATCGGCGGCAATGTAAGCCGGGATCTCGTTCCAGTGCTTCATGCCCTGGCTGGCGCCCTCTTCCATATCTACCATGGTGTTGGTGATGGCCTTGAAGACGGATTCTTCGGAGAAGCCAAAGCGAGAACCAGGCGCCGCTCCTTGTGCCGGCTGGGCTTTGAGCTTGAAGATCACAATGATGTTGGGAACCACGGGGTGGTGATCGGCGGTGTGTGCCAGGGTTTCGTTTGCGCGCCGGCGGGCCTCGTCGTAGGCGATGCGGGCGGCTTCATCGGCGCCCTCGCCGGGCGGCGGGGCGAAGGGATCGTCTCCCGGGCGGGGGCCGATCATCTGGTTTTGTGTGCGCAGATCGACGGTGCCTCCCAGGATCTCTCCGCGCGCGGTGAAATGGATGCCCGGGCCGATCACCCGGGTAAAGCGCGAATTGCTGCGCAGCACCGCTCCGCTGGCGGTATCGAGCCAGATCAGCCCGGGGCCTTTCATGTCTTCCTCGCCAACCCGTTCGCGCGGGACGCCGTTTTCAACGAAGATCGCCGCACCATGACGTTTGAAGAAGTGCAAGAACAGGCGGGCAATCGCCTGGAAGCGGTGCTGGACGGTTTGCAACGGGAGGATGAACTGAGCGTAAAACGCACCCCAAAGGAGGAAGCCGGCCAGGCACAGCAGGAATTGTTGCGCCAGCAGGCGCAAGGAAGCCTGTCGGGTGGTTGGATCGAGCCAGTTTCCGGGAGATGCCCAGGCAATGGCGTAAAATAACCCCAAGAAGATGGTTGTGAGCCAGATGCGACGAATCATTGTCCTTTGATTTTATACCAAAAAGAAGGACTTCACAAACATTTTTTCTGCTTTCGTGTAAGATAGAGACCATGTGGCGCGTAGATTTCCATACCCATACCTGCTTTTCTCCCGATTCGCTCACCGAACCGGCTGACCTGATACGGGTTGCGCGGCGGCGCGGGCTGGATCGGGTGGTGGTGACAGATCACAACACGCTCGGCGGCGCGCTGGCAGCGCAGGCGCTGGCCCCGGATCTGATCATTGTGGGAGAAGAGATCATGACCAGCGAAGGCGAATTGCTGGCGGCCTTCGTCCGTGAGAGGGTACCGGCAGGCTTGCCGCCGGAGGAGGCCATCGCCCGCTTGCGCGCGCAAGGCGCCTTCATCAGCGTATCGCACCCTTTTGACCGGTGGCGCAAGGGGCATTGGTCGCCGGTTGCCCTGGCGCGGATTTTGCCGCTGATCGATGCCATCGAAGGGTTTAACGCGCGGACGATGTGGCCAGGCAGCAACTGGCGTGCTCGCCGCCTCGTCAGCCGCCTGGGGTTGCGCTGGACAGCCGGATCGGATGCCCACGGCGCCTTTGAAGTGGGGCGTGCGGGCCTGATTTTGCCGCCTTTTTCCGATGCCGCCAGCCTGCGCCAGTCGCTGGCGAGGGCGCGCCGTTTTGGCCGCCGTTCCGGGTATTGGGTGCACCTGGTCTCTCGCTATGCCCACCGTCGGCAGCACGCTTGACATCTCTCCGCGGGCGTGATAGCCTCGGGGCCGTCTTTTCAATCTTGTGCATCTTTGAGGAGAGGCAGCCTATGTCTGAACGTCAGATCGGCGTGGTGAAATGGTTCAATGCAGCCCGCGGTTACGGGTTCATCGGCTGGGAAGACGGACAGGAGGACGTTTTCGTCTATTATGCCGATATCCGCATGGAGGGATTTCGCCAGCTGGTGGAGCAGCAGCGGGTGGAGTTTACCTTGACAGTGGGGCCGAAAGGGTTGCAAGCCGTAGACGTGATCCCCATCAATGAAAACTGAAACCAGGCCGCTGCGGCGGCCTTTTCTGCTGAGGCGATGAAAACAACAACCTGGATGGTCCCTGCAACCAGCGCCAACCTGGGGCCCGGGTTCGATGCCCTCGGGCTGGCGCTGGATTTGTTCAACCGAACGGTCGTGCGCCCGCAAGCGGCGCGCGGTGTGCGCATTGAAGTTTACGGCGCTGGCGAAGCCTTTCTCCCGCGCGATGAACGCAACCTGACGCTGCAAGCCCTGAAACTGGCTTTTCGCCGCGCAGGGCAGCCTCTTCCGCGGGGCTTGTGGATTGCACAGGAAAATCAAATTGCGGTGGGTTCGGGGCTGGGTTCAAGCGCAGCGGCGGTTGTGGCGGGCTTGCTGGCCGCCAACGACTTGCTGGGAGGCGTTTTTTCGACCGCAAAACTGCTGGAGATGGCGACGGAGATCGAAGGTCACCCAGATAACGCCGCAGCGGCCCTCTACGGCGGGTTGGTGATCAGCGTGGACGGCCTGTTGCGCCGTTTTCCCCTGCCCGCGTGGACGGTTGTCGTCGTCACCCCGCAGGTGCGCTGGCCCACCTGGCGGGCGCGCAGCGTATTGCCGCGACGGGTCAATTTGCGGGCGGCGGCGCGCAACATCGGACGTGCCTTGCTGGTGACCGAGGCCTTACGCACGCACGACCTGGAACTGCTGCGGCGTTATCTGGGTGACCTTCGATCTCCGTCGCCATCTCCAGCAGTTTTGCGGTCGAAAAAACGC
>WGAD01000148.1 GCA_015489255.1 Anaerolineales bacterium
AGGCTGGTGCGAGATATCGTCACGGCGCTGATCCGCTGGCGCCCCCGCCTGGGCAGCCCCTCCTTGCTCGCCGACTGGGAAGCGGCCCTCGCCTGGCGCGGCGAATGCGTGCAGGCCGGCGCCCATCGCGGCCAGCTGCTGGGTTTGACCGCCGCCGGGCATTTACGCCTGCAAACCGCAGTCGGAGAAATCCACCTGCCCCAGGCCGCCGATCATTTGCGCCCCTGCAACTTGTGATATACTCACCAAAAGTGAGGTGAACCATGCTCAACGACCTGCGAAACGATGATTCCTCGCCCCTCTTCAATTTCGAAGACGATTTTGAAGAAGAAGAACCCGTCTTCACCGATGAAGACCCAGTCCCCGAAGTGCCCGCCCGCGGGTTTCAGTACAACCCTTACTGGCTGGGGCTGGCCCCGGCGCAGCGCTTCATCCTGGCCGTGATGTTTTTCATCATGACCTGCATCCTGAGCAGCATGTTCCTGATCGTCACCGGGCGCATTTTCCTGCCTTTTTAGCCGCCTCCCGCAGAGGCAAGGAAGGGCAGACTTCGTCCATGCGGCTGCCCACCACAAGCATACGGACGTCTTCTTCTCACTCACAACTCAGGCATGCAAAAGAGCGGGCGCTGTCGCCCCGTTCTTTTTTTTAGCGGCCGCCGGGTTCACGCACCACCAGCGATTCGGCGTTGGCGCATTCACAGGCTCGCACCACCATCCCGTTTTTCTCCAGCCAACCGCTGTAAGCCCCCTCTGCACCGTTACGCGGACGCCAGCCCTCCATCACAAAGGGCAAGGGGCTGTCCGCCAGGATCCATTCACCATTGTATTTGCGGGCAATGTGCACGTGCGATCCGGTCGTGCGCCCCCCCTCGCAGGATGGATACCCAACCGGGTCGCCCGCTTTGACCACGCTGCCCAGCGGAATAGTGTTGCTGATGTGCAGGTAAAAGATCGTCCAGCCGGTGCGTTCGTCGCCGTCGCCGTCCAGGTCCAACACCAGCAAACCGGTGTCTTTGCGCACAATCACCCCGTCGGCCACGGCCAGGGCCGGTTGTTCGGCGATCTGGCAGCCGGTGACGCTGGTCGGCGGCGCAAAATCCAGGGCGGAAAAGGGCGCGCCCGTCCCCCAACCGGTGTGCGGGCCGCCGGTGTAGGCCCAAACCTCATCCTCGGCAAAGGGAAGGCGCAAATCCGGCTGGCTCAGGCTGCCGGGGATGAGGGCCTCGCTCCCGGGCCAGGGGTCGCCAAACAACTGCACATACGTCTGCCAGAGGCCCTGCGGGCCCGTCGCCCGGGCGAAGGATTCCCCGCCGTCCAGGCGCGAGAAAAGATAACGCACGGCCACCGAAGCGGCGTTCAGCCAGGGATCGGGGCGTTCCTGGCGGCCATCGGGGAAATCGAAGAGGGTCAATTCGCCGCTGCGCCAGCCGTAATAACCGTTGTTGAGGGTGTTGGCCGCCCACACCAGCTGCAAATACACGCCACGGTAAGCCGGGTTTTCATACCCCAGCACATAAGGCGTTTGCGGCGGCTCGGGAGCCGAAAGCGCCCCGGCCTGATATTCCAGCAAGGCCAGCAAGAGGCGCGGGCTGACGGAAAAATTGGCCGCCACGTAATCGACGATCTCCGCGCCGCTGCGCCGACGCCCGCCGGCGTAATCGCTGTAGTTTTGCAGCCAGCCCGGGTGCGCGGCCACAAAATCTGCCGTGGAAAACCCCACATCCCCCGGGCCATTGACCAGGGCGATATCTGGCAGGATTTTGAAAGGGCTGCCCCAGAGCGGCTGATAATAGATCGGTATCTTCAGCGGCAAACCGGGCGGCATGGTGGTGGCGCTCTGCGGCACCACCGGATTGGCGGCCAGGATCTCCGCCACGGTGGTGTTGAAGCGCGCCGCCAGCGCGGGCAGGGTATCTCCGGTTTGGGCGGTGTAGTCCACCAGTTCCCCAGGCGCATAGGGTGGACGTTCTGGCCAGGGGGTCGCTGTCGGGGGCGCAGCTGGCGGCAGCTGCGTGGCCGTGGGTGGCGGCGGCGTAGGCTGGGGCGGCGGCGCGCAAGAGGCCAGCAGCCAGAATCCCGCCCACAACCAGCGCAGGAGGGGGTGTTTATTCGCCATCGTTCAGAATGCGACTTTCATAGGAACCATAAACCGAGGCCGAGACCACCTGGTC
>WGAD01000149.1 GCA_015489255.1 Anaerolineales bacterium
CGGTTTCTCACTCCGGCTTTCCTGGGTAATGCCGAACAAGACGGACAATGGCGCACGCCGCCCTTCAAACACCTGCTGCGCGAGTGGTGGCGGGTGTCCTGGGCCGAGGCCAACGACTGGTCCAACGATTGCCGCACGATGCGCGAGCAGGAAGGCGAGCTTTTTGGATCGGCGGCGGGGAATAGCGGCCATCGTAGTCGGGTGCGGATGCGGCTGGACCGTTGGGCGCAGGGGATGCTTACACAGTGGGAGGAGGATGGCAGGGTTCCGCATCCAGAAGTCGGTAAACCCGTAGGTGCGGACCTTTATCTCGGCTATGGTCCTTTGACTTATGACAAGGGCGCCAGGAAGACTCGGCTCAAGGCCAACGCCGCCATCCAGGCCGACGAATCGGCTGGGCTGCGTCTGGCCTTTCCCACGACCGCTGCCGATCTGATCGACCGCGCCTTGGCGCTGATCGATGCCTTTGGAACCCTGGGTGGACGCTCGCGCAACGGCTGGGGTTCGGTATCCCTGGAAGACGCGCCGGCACTGGACACCCTGCCGCTGCGCGATTGGCGCGACTGCCTCGATCGCGACTGGCCCCATGCCATCGGCAGCGACGCACAAGGGGCGCTGGTCTGGCAGACGGGACCCTTCGACGACTGGCGGGCGCTGATGCGGCGGCTGGCGGAGATCAAGATCGGCTTGCGCACCCAGTTCCAGTTTCACTCTGGTAACAACGCTCCGCGCCCGGAAAAGCGACACTGGCTGAGCCACCCGGTCACGCATCACAACGTCAGGCCATGGAAACAAGGCCGCCTCCCCAACAGCCTCCGTTTCAAGGCGGTGCGGGACAGCAGCGGCAAGCTTCGGGGGCGCATTTTTCATGTTCCCTGCCTACCGCCTACCCAGTTCCATCCTGATCTGGGGGCAATTAAAGATGTCTGGCAACAGGTTCATGCCTACCTGGACGGCGCAAACGGTTTGGGGAGGATCGGTTCATGAGCAACGAAATGCAAAACAAGTTCTGGCAGACCAAACTCGATGCCCGTCTCCATGACCCGGGCGAAAAGGCACTCATTCTGATGCGCACCCGCGAGGGGCACGAGGGTGGAAGCGTCAAGGCCCTACGTCAGGTGCTGGCGCTCGATGCAGTGGATGCCAGTGCGGTGAAGCGCGCCGATTGGTGGGCGTCGGCCGCGGATCGGCCGCAGTGGCCGAAGGATCTCAACGATCGGGTACACTGGACGGACGAACCCGTGTTGATCCACCCGCTCAGTGGCGAGGAGATCGACCTGCGCGCGCAGGGGCGGCTGACCGAGACCGAGCCGGATGCCATCGCAAGCAGAAGTCTGACCCACTTCGAGCGTTTGGGCCAACTGTGTGGCAATGACCCGAAAAAAACCCTGCTCGCCTTCTGGCGCTTTGGTCCCGAGCTGTCTGAAGAGGATGACGGTGGCAGGCTCGGCGCGCTTTGGGGTCAGCTGCCCGCCGACACCCGCGTGCCGGATCATTCCATCTGGGAACACCTGGATCTGACCTCGGCCTTTGCCGGGGCCTTTGCAAGCGACGAGAATGGCGAGGCGGCCCTGCTCGCCATGAGCATCGGCCCGGTTCAGCCTTTCATTGCCGCCGCCCGCTCCACCTCCGACCTTTGGGCCGGGTCGCACCTGCTGGCGCGCCTGGCCTGGGAGACCATGAAGCCACTGGTCGAAGAGCTGGGTCCCGATGCAGTGCTCTTCCCGCGTTTGCGCGGCATTCCACAAGTCGATCTGTGGCTGCGCGAGCAGGGCCTGCCCGATGCGCTGTTTGAGGACGCGCCCTGGCGGAAGAGCACCAATGCCGATGCCAATCCCTTGTTCGCCGCTGCGCTGCCCAACCGTTTCGTGGCTCTGGTGCCCGCAGGCCGTGCCCAGGAGCTGGCCGAACGTTGTAAGGACGTGGTGCGGGGCTGGATGCAGGAAACAGGAAAGAAGGTGGTCGAACGGCTGCTCGACGAAGCGGGTATCGAAAACAATCCGTTATTCTATTGCTTCGAACAGGTTCGTCGTCAGCTCGCGGATTTTCCGGAGGTGCATTGGTCGGCGGTTCCGTTTTCATTGATCCGGGCAAGTGCCGACGGCAAGCGGATCGAGGACGTCGAAAGGCTCCTGGACGCCATGGCGCCGTTCTTCGGTTCGGTGCCTGGTGAGCCGGCGGGTTTCCTCGCCAGCAAGGCCTGGCAGATATTGCAAAAGGACATCCAATGGCAGGATGGCACGGCCTTCTGGCAACCCAATCCCGGCGTGCTCTATCCAGCGGTCTATGAACTGGCCGAACGGGTGCTGGCGGCGGCCAAGTCGGTGCGGCCCTTTGCCCAGATGGACGAACGTGGCTGGCGGGACTCGCTCACCGGCGAGGCCGAATGGCTCACCACCGATCCGGATCAGCTCGCCCTACCGCCGGGGCAACGAAACGACACCCTGTGGACCAGGATCGCGGAAAAGCGCCCGGCATGGGCCAAGAAAGGCGAACACCTTGGGGCCTTGTCCGCCGTCAAGCGACTCTGGCCGACCCTGTTCGCCGAGGAGGCCGGTGAAGCGGTAGGGAGAGACTTCGGGCGTTTCGTGGTTTCCACCCACACTATGGCCCTGGCCCATCAATTGGATCGGTGGCTGGAACGCGGTGGTTTGACTGCAACAGGTTTCGATGCGGCGGCTGAACAACTCCGGCGCGATCGGGTGGCTCTGCCGGTCCGCCTGCTGCTGCGCCATCCAGACAAGGCGGCGGTCAAGGACGCCCGTACCCTGTTGGCAATGATGGAAGAAGCCCAGGAGACGGATGACGAGACTGTAGCCGAAGCCCTGCGCCGTATTGTGCGCGACACCCTTGGCCAGGGTGCTGACAATAAAGAGGGCTTCCGCATCGAGACCTACTACGGCCTGCTCCTGATGGATGGCGACCGCATGGGCGAACTGCTGGCGCAGGGGGGTGGTACCACCTTCCGCGAAAGCTTCCATCCGAAGATTCGCGAACAGTTCGATCGCCGGGCAGAGGGCAACGAGCTGTTGAGCTGTTATGGTGATACTCCGCGCCCGCCTTCACCCGGCCGCCACATGTCCATCTCCGGAGCCCTCAACGATTTTGCGCAGCATGTGGTCCCGCACATCGTGCAGCGCGAATACCTTGGGCGTCTGATCTACGGTGGCGGGGACGACGTGCTGGCCATGCTCCCGGTGGCCGACCTGCTGCCGGCAGCGGCGCGGCTGCGCGATGCCTGGTCAGGGCAGGCCCGGTTCGCAACGATGGAGGAACCCGACGCTCAGCGTGACCGTCTCAAGTTGGAAAAAGGCTTTGCCCTGCTCGATGGCCAGCTGCTGAGGATGATGGGGGAGCGGGCCACTGCCAGCGCCGGTCTGGTGGTCGCCCATCATCAGGCGCCGCTGACGCGGGTACTGCGTGAGCTGCGCGCGGCGGAACAGGCGGCCAAGGAAGAGGGCAGGCGCGATGCTCTGCACATCCGGGTACTCAAACGCTCCGGCGGGGCGCTGGCCCTCACTCTCAAGTGGAGTGAGTTGGCGGTTTTCCAGCGCCTGCTGGCCTTCCTGCGCGAGCCTTCGGTTTCGCGCCGGGCCGTGTATCACTGTCTGACCTGGCTGCGCGATCTTCCCGAGCCAACCGGCGAGGGCGCGATGCCGGCTCAGCTGCTTGCCTATCAGTTTCGTCGTCAGGCGGACAAGGCGACCGCCAATTTTCACAATGTCGAAGGGCTGGCCGCCGACATCATCGGCGTCGCCCTGACGCAGCCGAAACCTCTGGTTTGGACTGCCAACTTTCTCTCGGTGGCCGAATTTCTCGCCCGTGAAACCCGTTCCACCGGGACGACCGAATCCTCCAACGAGAAGCTGGGAGGTGAAGC
>WGAD01000150.1 GCA_015489255.1 Anaerolineales bacterium
GGCTGGCGGGCACTTGTCCGGCAAAGCCGCCCGCTGGCGGTGCAGGGGCTGCGGCCCCTTCTGCCTGGATCGGCGCCCGGCTCATGACCGTCGCATTGGGGTCAAACCCCTGGGCTTCAAACACCACCACCACATTTTCCCCCATCATAATGGAATCACCGGATTTCAATTCATAAGGCGCGGAAATCCGCCGCCCGTTGACGAAGGTGCCGTTGGTCGACCCCAGGTCTTCCAGAATGCAGGTATCGCCGCTGACCAGCACGCGGGCGTGGCGTCGTGAAACCTCTGCATCCGCAATGACAACATCACAGGCCGGATCGCGCCCGATGAGCATCTGCGGTTTGCTAATGTCAAACGATGCTCCCGGCGTCGGCCCTTTCTGCATGACGAAATGAAAACGATACATGGCAGATTCTCTCCTTCCAGAACAAAACCGAATGACGCGCACCGTACCGTTCACCTGGGTGCGCACATTGAAAAATGCAAATTCAGTTTACAAAGTTGGCTCTCAAAAGTCAAACCCCCGATGGTCATGGTCCAACCGGACGTTGAAAACGCGGGCAAACGCTTGTTCTACCGCCGCCAATGCTTGCGCCATCGTGGGCGGCGAAGGACAATGCGCCGCCAGGCTGGTTACCGGATCGTCGCGCAGGCCACAGCCGATAATTCCCTGCCAATAGGTCATATCGGGGTTGACGTTGAGGGCAAATCCGTGGCGCGAAATGCCGCGGGCATCGACTTTGACGCCAATGGCCGCGATCTTGGCGGGCCGCCCTGCGTCTCCTCGCACCCAGACGCCCGTCTTCCCCGCCACACGAAAGGCGCTCAAGCCCAAAATGTCCACGGCTTGGATCAGGGTTTCTTCCAACCGGCGCAAATAACCGACGTAATCCGCTGCCGGCAGGCGCTGACGGGCGTCCACCCGCCCCAAGGGGAGGAGGGGGTACCCGACCAGTTGCCCCGGGCCATGATAGGTTACGTCGCCGCCCCGATCGACCCAGTGGACGCAAATTCCGCGGCGCCGACGTTCCGCTTCATCCCAAAGCAGGTTTTCTTCGTGCCCCTGGCGGCCAAAGGTATAGGTGTGCGGGTGTTCCAACAACAACAAGGCCGGCGGATGTTCTCCCGACGCAATGGCGGCAGCCAGCCGTTCCTGCAAACGCCAGGCTCGTTCATACTCCACCAGCCCCAGGCGATACAGACGGACGACCTTCATAATTCCATGAAAAGGCGGCGATAGAGGTTCGATTGCAGCAAATCGTCCGGGTCGCAGCGCAGCTTCAACGAACGGAAACGCGCCAGGGTCTCTTCGCCCAGGAAACGGCGCACAATGTCCATTTCCGTCTCGCTGTTTTTGGCGAAATAAAACCGCCCGCCCACGGCCACCACCCAATCATCGAACCGCCGGAACATGGCGCGCAAGGCCGGCCGGTTGCGCTCGGTAACTTTGAAATCCAACGCCAGCGAAAAGCCGTCCACAGCGTGAGAAAGCAGAAAACCATCCGGGCGGTGACGCTTCAGCACGGCCAGGTACGAAGGCAATTTCTGTGCCTGAGAAAAGGCCAACATCTCGCGGAAGAGGTCATAGGCCGCCTGGGTGGGCACGAAAGATTGATATTGCACCAGGCCGCCGCGTCCATAAGCCCGTTCCCAACCGGGGATGTAGTCCAGTAAGAAGTGGAAAGCCGCGTGGCTTTGCAAATAGGTGCGATCGCGGCCAGCGTAGTATTTGGCCGTGTTGACCAGCTTCAAACCGGCATTGTTCATAAACGGGCGCATAAAAAAGGGCAGCCAGCTTTTGGGCACCAGGCCGAAGAAGCGCTCGGGCAGGGTTTGCCAGTCCGCTTGCAGGGTCTTGTCTGGCGCCGGATCGTCGCCCGGGGAGAGGTAATCTGCCGCGTGCAGCTGGCCGCGTCCCAGGTGGGCGCCGCGCGCCGTGCTATCGAGCCAGCCGACGATGTAATCGTGCGCCGGCGCACCGTGCAAAACCTCGTCCAGGCTGGCGCGCAAATTCGGCGTCCGCCATTCGCGCACGTTCAAGTAGCCGGAATACACCGGCTTCATCTGCATACGGACGGAGAGGATCACGCCCAGCACGCCCAGGCCGCCCGGGATAGCGTAGAACAAATCGCGGTTTTGCTGCGGCGAACAAACAACC
>WGAD01000151.1 GCA_015489255.1 Anaerolineales bacterium
ATGTAGTCGATTGGTTCGTAGCGTTTTTCCAGCGGGACGTGGATGTGCATCCGGTACATGCCTTCGCCCTCGCCGACCTGGATGGAGGTGCCCATTTCTTCCAGGCGGGCGTAGAAGGCTTGCAGGTCTAGCGTCTCGCGGGGGTAGAAATCGACCACGACTTCGAAATCTTGGCCTTCTTCGACCTCTTCCAGGGTGTTTTCCAGCGAGAGGCTGGAAAGCGGCTGCACGGTGAGGGTGGGCGTTTCCAGCGATTCTCCGCGCAGGAAGCGCAACATGCCCTCGAGGATGAAGAACAATCCCTTGCCGCCGGAATCGACCACGCCGGCCTGTTGGAGGATGGGCAGCAGTTCCGGCGTGTGCTGCACGGCCTCATCTGCCGCTGCGACGGCGATTTCTAGCAAGCGGATGAGGTCGGTTTCGCCATTGTGCACGGCTTGTTCGACGGCGCGGGCGGTTTCTTTGATGACGGTCAGGATGGTGCCTTCTACCGGGCGGACGACGCCCTTGTAGGCTGTGTCGCGGGCGGAGTTGAAGGCCGAGGCCAGGAGTTCTGGCGTCAGGGTTTCGGCTTCGCCCAGCCCGCGGGCGAAACCGCGCCAGATCTGCGAGAGGATCACGCCTGAGTTTCCGCGGGCGCCCATCAAGGCCCCCTGGGCGACGGCATTCGCCATTTTTGCCAGGTTGCGTTCTCCCAGGGCGTTGATCTCGTTCCAGGCGGCGTTCATGGTGAGCATCATGTTGGTGCCGGTGTCGCCGTCGGGGACGGGGAAGACGTTCAGGTTGTTGACGGTTTGCTGGTTGGCTTTCAGCCAGGTCATACCGGCTTCTACCAGGCGTTTGAAACCCTGGCCGTTCAGAGTGAGAGGGGTTTGTTCAGTCATGCATGCTCCCGGGCGGTTTTTATTCGTGGTTGCTCACGCGCAGGCCGACGACGTGTACGTTGATGGCATCGACTGGCACGCCGAGGGTTTTTTCTACCTGGTAGCGCACTGTGTTCGCCACGCTGTTGGCAACCGAGGCGATGCGCGTGCCGTATTCCACCACGATGTACAGGTCGATCTGCAATTTTTCTCCATCGTATTCCACGCTGACGCCGCGGGATGGCAGGCGGGCGATGGAACTGGCGAGTTCCGAAAACACGTTTTTGGAAGCCAGGCCAACCACGCCGTAAGATTGCATGGCGGCGTGATGGGCGATCGTCGTCACCGCACGCGGCGAGACGTGGATGCTGCCCAATACGGTTTTCTCTTCGGTCATGGTTTTCTCTCCCTGCGAGTGTGTTTGTAGAGGTTTAACAACCTGTCTTGAGGCTGGTTGCGAATTATGTTAGAATAGCACGCTTGTGACGGTATTATCACTTCTTCAAGAAAGGAATGGCGCTATGGCTAAATGTCAGAAGTGTGGCAAAACCACAACCTTCGGTCACAATCGGTCGTTTTCCATGCGTGCCACCAACCGCAAGTTCAAAGCCAATTTGCAAAAGGTGAGCGTGTATCGGAATGGCCGCAAGGTGCAAATGGTGTTGTGCACCCGCTGCATCCGCACGATGTCTAAGACCGCATAGCAGATCCCATCATCGCCGCCAGGCCGCGCTTGCGCGGCCTTTTGTTTTATGCGGGCAGTTGGGCGCGCAAATCTTGGATGCCGGCGGCGATGCCTCGCGGGTGGCCGAAGATCGCGCTGCCGGCGACAAAGGCGGTGGCGCCGGCTTCTTGCACGGCAGCGATGGTGGCTGCCGAGATGCCGCCATCGACCTCCAACCAGGCGGAAGATCGACGCTCGTCTAGCCAGGTGCGCAGACGGGCGATCTTGGGCAGGACCTCGGGCAAGAAGGCCTGCCCGCCGAATCCCGGGTTGACGCTCATCACCAGCACCAGGTCGGTCAGGTGCAGCACCGGTTCGATCAGGGCGGCGGGGGTGCCCGGGTTGAGCACAACGCCGGCGCGGCAACCCAGGTCGCGGATCTGTTGCAAGGTGCGGTGGATGTGCGGGCAGGTTTCCACGTGGACGGTCAGGCCGTCGGCGCCGGCCTTGGCAAAGGCTTCCAGCAGGGGTTCCGGGGTTTCCACCATCAGGTGGACGTCCAGCGGCAGGCGGGTGGCGCGGCGGGCGGCAGCCACGATCATCGGCCCCATGGTCAGGTTGGGGACGAAGCGGCCATCCATCACGTCGATGTGAATCCAGTCGGCGCCTGCCTGTTCGCAGGCCGCAATTTGTTGGCCCAGGTGGAGAAAATCGGCAGACAGGATGGATGGAGCGATGACGTAGGACATGGCGGTCACCTGACGGGGGGATTATACACGAAATACACCCACATCCAGAACGGGATCAACCCGCCGATGGCGAGCAAGGCCAGCAGCCCCAGGGCGATGGAGACCCAGT
>WGAD01000152.1 GCA_015489255.1 Anaerolineales bacterium
GCCCGTGGATGTACAGATCGGCGCTGGCGGCGAGGCCTGCGCTTTGTTGCTGCCGGCGGAGGGGGAGGAAACGCGCCTGTACCGTTTGCAGCTGGCCTGCCTCGCGCCCGATGGTCGCCAGCGCTGGCAAGATTTTCCATGGCGTTTGAAAATACCGCGCGGGGCGGCCTTTCGCTGGCAGGACGAAGCGGTGCGCTTCTGGTGGCTGGATGGCGACCGGCTGTTCACATCGTTGGCCGGTGCAGAGGGCGAAGAGATCGAACCGCCTCGCCCTCTGCTGGATGAACGGCCGGTGGAATATTTCCTGGTCTTCGAAGACGCGCTTTTGGCCTCCGGCAGCAAACGACAGCCGGGCGTTTATGTCCAGGATGAAAGAGGCGAGGTGCGAACCCTGGCAGAAGACGGCGTGTGGCTGCGGGCTGCGCGAGATGCCCAGGGGAACTGGCACCTGGCCTGGGTGACGTACCCCCTGGGGTATGGCGACTCGGCGTTGTATTACGCCGTCCGCCCCGCTGCGGCGGGGTGGGACGCGGTCTCCATCCGCAAGGTCACCGATCTGCCTCTGGGTTTGAACACCCGCCTGAACAGCTTGACGCTGGGGGTGGACGACACGCACGTCACCATTTTGTGGACAACCAGCATCGTTGCCGGCCTGGAGGCCGGGACAGTGACTTCCCATTATGCTAGCGCGCCTCTGGAGAGCGGTCTCTTTGCCTCTCCGCAAGTGTTGACAGCGCCCATAGGCTACGACTTGCCTTTTCAACAGCCTGGGGAAAGCTTCTTGCAAACCGGGCGCCGCCAGGATTTGCAGGCTGCGCCTTTTGCCCCGGCGGAGGCGCTGGACGATTTGATGGCGCTGAATGGCGCTTACGACGAGCTGGCGCTGGCTTATCGGGCTTCCATGCTGCACCAATGGCGCAAGCAACGCTGGCAGGTGAATGTGCTCTATCTGGACGCCGGGCAGCCACGCTGGGCGCAGCCCTTGAGCTTTACACCTTCTTATTCGCTCAAGCCGCGTTTGCAGGCGGATGAAGATGGCTTTTTGTACCTGGCCTGGCTGGAAAAGGTGGCGCCTTATAACTACAGCGTGTATTTTGCCAGCACCCAGCCGGATATCGTCGCTGCGCAAAACGCGCTCACCTGGAGCGAACGCGGCGCTATCTTGCTGCAAGTGATCTTTGGCTTGCTGGTGGGGGCTTTGCTGGCGCCCCTGGCTGCCTCGGTGTGGATGCTGGCGCCGCTTTTCATTTATTTGCTGGTCAATGCGCTTCGTCGCTGGCTGCCGTCGTCCTGGGAACGCAATTGGGAATATCTCAGCCTGGGGCTGGCGCTGCTGGCTTTTTGGTCGGCCAAACATGCCACCCTGCCCGCCATGTTCACCTACATCCCCTTTTCTGCCTGGGTGCCCGGCATCCCGGCATGGCTGGGGACGGCGCTGCGCTTTGGCGTGCCCTTGCTCATTCTGGGGCTGTCTTTGTGGGCCGGCTGGCATTATACTTACCGCAAACAAAACCGGGCTGGGTTATACTTTTTGATGATCTACATTGCTGTGGATGCCCTGTTGAGCATGGCGGTCTATGCCGTGATGATCTATGGGGTATTTTGAACCCTTTTGCCACAAGGAGAGAAGAGATGCGTAAAAACTGGTTGTTTGCCCTGCTGATCCTGGGCCTGGCGCTGTCCGCCTGCAATGCGGCTGCGCCGACCCCCGAACCGGCGTCTCCGACCGCGCCGCCCGAACCCTCGGCGACGCCCACGCCCCTGCCGCCGACCGCTACGGCGACGGCGACCAAATCCGGGCCTACCGGCCCGCTGGCGACGGCAATGGCCTTGCAAAACCAGGTCACCCTGTCTGCGCCGACGGCACAGGTGATCGCAGCGGATGATTATGTCGGCATCTTTGAACAGGCCTGGCGGATTGTTAAGGAAAACTACGTGCGCGATAACTACAACGGCGTGGATTGGGATGCCGTCTATGAAGAATACCTGCCGCGCGCCGAAGCGATCCAGACAGATGAAGAACTGGACAAATTGCTGACCGACCTGATCCGCGAATTGGGCGATGACCACAGCCGTTATGTGCCCAAAAACCGCTTCGGCAACGAATTTGGCGTGGGCGAGAGCAGCGGCGGCTCACCGGTCACGGGTATCGATTTCCACTATTGGCCGGCCCGCGAAGATGAATATCTGTACGTCTGGTATGTGTGCGAGGTCAGCCCGGCGGCTCAGGCTGGCATTCAGCGCGGCGATGTCATTTTGGCGATCAACGGCCAGGAAGTGCGCCGCGTGGGGCCGGGAGAGTTCGAGCCGGCTTACTGGCGGGCAGCCTACGGCTACGGCGATGCAACCGTGACCGTAACGGTGCAATCTGGCCCCACGGAAGAACCCCGCGATGTGGAACTGGCGCTCAGTGGGGTGGCCGGTTGTGACGATTGGCGCTGGTATCTGGTTAGCGAATCGCCGCGCATCGGCTACATTCGGGTGCCAAACTTCGACGGCAATGCGGCCTCCTTGATTATGGAAGCCCTGCGCGACCTGGAAGCCGACGCCCCCCTCGAAGGCCTCATTGTGGACGTGCGCCACAACCCGGGCGGCAACTCGGACGACGCCATGTCCATCTTCGCCGAGGGAACCATTGGCACGATGGGACCCCTGCGCGAAGACGCCACCCGCACGATTTACCGCATCCGCGGGCCGGTTGAATGGAACGACAGCACGCCGATGGCTGTTCTGACCGACGGCGCCAGCCATAGCGCGGCGGAATACTTCGCCATCGGCTTGCAGGTGTTGGGCCGGGCGACCATTGTGGGCGAAAACACGGCTGGCAACACCGAGGGCATCAACAGCTTCAACCTGGCGAATGGCACTGTCATCCGCCTGGCTATCACCACCATTCTGTTGCCGGATGGTTCGTCTATCGAAGGGGTAGGCGTCACGCCCGATATTCGCGTCCCGCTGGGGATGTGGGGGCTGGCGCAGCGGCCCTACGATGTGCAATTGCAAGCGGCCATCGATCACCTGCTGACGCAAATTCCCTGAAGCCGACAGCAAAAGAGCACCTTGCCCGCTTGCAAGGTGCTCTTTGCTTTCAACGCCCCCTCGGATCAACCCCAATCGAACGAAGTAACCCGAAAGGAGAAGCGATGCGTCGTCTCATCTGGTTGTTACCTTTGCTGGGGGCGCTGCTGCTGGCGGCTTGCGGCCCACAGAATGCCGCCCCGGCAACGAAAACCCTTCCTCCAACGGCACCCTCCCCGGCGGCAACCATGCTCCCGGCAGCAGAAACCTCCACCCCGCTTCCGCAACCCCAGACGCTGACCATCTGCCTGGGGAGCGAACCGGCAACGCTGTTCCCGCCCCAGGCGACCGACCGCGTGGCGCGCACGGTGTTGGCCGCCGTTTACGATGGGCCGTTGGAACACGAAGGGTTTTCCTGGCAGCCCACCATCCTGGAGACCCTGCCCTCGTTGGAAAACGGCGCCGTGACCATTGAGCGCGTGCCCGTTCAGGTGGGCGACGAAGTCATCGGCGCGGATGGGCGTCCCGTCACCCTGGATGATGGCGTCCTCGTCCGCCCGGCCGGGTGCCGCGAGGCCGCCTGCGCCGTCGCCTTCGACCGCGAGCAACCCCTGGAAATGGAACAAATGCAGGTCGTGTTTCGCTTGCGCGCAGGGTTGCGCTGGGCGGATGGCGCCCCGTTGACGGCGGCGGATTCGGTGTACGCCTGGTCCTTGCGCGCCTCTCCCGCCATTTCCGCCGACCTCTACCTGCCCGACCGCACAGCAGATTACCGCCAGCTGGATGAACGGACGGTTGTCTGGGTAGGCAAACCCGGCTTCATCGACCCACAATATGAAGACAACTTTGCCTCGCCCCTGCCCGCACACCTGTGGGCCGAAATGGAACCGCAGGCGCTGGCGGACAGCGAACAGGCGGCCCGCAGGCCGCTGGGATGGGGCGCTTATGTGGTGGACGAATGGATCCCCGGGGAGCGTATCGTTTTGCAGAGAAACCCTATCTACGCCGGAGAAGCGCCCTTCTTCGCCACCCTGGTGTTTCGCTTCACGCCAGACCCAAACCAGGCGATCGCCGATCTCCTGGATGGACAATGCGATCTCCTGGATGAAAGCATCCCGCTCGCCGGGCAACTGGACCTCCTGCAAGAAATGGAGGCCGATGGTCGCCTGCGTTTGCGCGCGCGCACCGCGCTGACGATGGAAGTGTTGGCGCTGGGCATTCGCCCCGCTGCCTACGACGATGGATACCAGCCCGGCCCCTTTGGCGACCGCCCCGACTACTTCGGCGATGTGCGTGTGCGTCAGGCCCTGGCCTATTGCCTGGACCGGCAGCGGGCTGCGGAGGCCGTTTGGGGCGGGCTGACCTATGTGCCCGATACTCTGGTTCCGCCCTCCTCTCCGTTTTACGACCCGGCAACGCCGACCTATCCCTACGATCCGCAGAAAGGCCGGGAACTGCTGGATGCCGCCGGCTGGAAAGACCTGGACGGCGACCCCTCCACCCCGTTGACGGCCTGGTCGGCGGTTGGCGTGCCCCAGGGGACCCCTCTGACACTGCAATACTGGACGACCGACACCGCTTTTCGCCGCCAGACAGCGGCGGTGTTCGCCGAATCTCTGGCTGCCTGCGGCATTGGCCTGGAAATCAACTTGCTGCCGCCGGAAGAACTCTTTGCCGATGGCCCGGAAGGCGTGATCTTTGGCCGCCGCTTCGACCTGGCAGAATTTGCCCTGGGGACGCTGGAAGGACCGCCGCCGTGCTACTGGTACGAACAAGAATCCATCCCGACGATCGAGAACAATTGGCTGGGCGTGAACGTCTCCGGCTACGCCAGCGATACCTATGATGCGGCTTGCCGTCAGGCTTTGACCCTCTTGCCAGACGATGAACGCGCCCTGGATGCCTGGGCACGCGTGCAGCAATTGTTGGCCCGCGATCTGCCGGTCATCCCGCTTCATGCGCGCGTGTACCTTTCAGCCAGCCGTGCAGACCTGTGCGGCGATTTTCCGCAAGATGGATTCGCCATGCTCACAGAGCGCATTGAAAGCTGGCGCCTGTGCCCATGAATAGGGCGAAAAACGTCCAGCCCAGGCGCCTCAGGGCGTTCTCGCCTCATTAACGTTTTGGGTGAAAGAATTTGGGTTGCTTGACGAAAGAAAACCGATATGCTATAGTCGGATGCAAGTGTACCTGATGGTACGACCGAAACGGGAAGGAGGTGATTACCTCAAAAACGCCGGAACACAGTCCTTGACCATCTGACGTTTGTATCCCTTTCCAATTTCTCTGTAACAGGAGGAGAAACCTTTATGTTGCGCAAACGCTTGTTCTTTGTCTTTGCGCTGGTGCTCATTGCGAGCATGGTGCTGGCGGCCTGCGGTCCGACGACCGAGGCGCCTGCTACTGAAGCGCCGGCGACGGAAGCCCCCGCTACGGAAGCGCCGGCGACCGAAGCCCCCGCCACCGAAGAGCCGACGCCGGAACCGACGCCGGAACCCACCAATCGCGTGGGCGGCTGGCTCGACAGCATTACGATGGTGGTAGCCTCCACCGATTCGGTGATCACCCAGCTGGAAGCGGGCGAGATCGATATCTACGCCTCCACCCTGGGCCGCGCCGAAGACTTCAAGGCCGCGCAAGAAGCGGGCCTGAAGACGGCTGCTTCCTTTGGCGGGTATTATGAACTCACCTTCAACCCTGCCGGCCCCGAATTCACCGATGGCCGCCTGAACCCCTTCGCTAACCCGAAGATCCGCGAAGCCATGAACTGGCTCGTCGATCGCGATTACATCGTGCAAGAGATCTACGGCGGTCTGGCGAAACCCAAATTCCTGCCGATCACCGGCGCCTTCCCCGACTACGCCAAGTACATTGACGTCGTCCGCGAACTGGAAAACAAATACGCCTACAATCCTGAGAAGGCCGCCGAAGTCATCAACGCCGAAATGGAAGCCATGGGCGCGGTGAAAGATGCCGACGGCAAATGGACCTACAACGGCGAACCCGTCACCATCATCTTCCTCATCCGCAACGATGGCGATGGCACCCGCAAGCCGATTGGCGACTACGTTTCCAATCAGCTGGAAGACCTGGGCTTCACCGTCGATCGCCAATACAAGACCTCCTCTGAAGCGGCGCCCATCTGGATCTTCAGCGACCCCGCCGAAGGCCAGTGGCACATGTACACCGGCGGCTGGATCACCACCGCGGTGAGCCGCGACCAGGGCGGCAACTTCTTGTTCTTCTACTCGCCGAACAGCGCTTACGGCTTCACCCCGTTGTGGGGCGCTTATCAGCCCAGCGAAGATTTCGAAAATGTGGCCCAGGCTCTGGACCGCAACACCTTCGCCTCGTTGGAAGAACGCGCCGACCTCTTCAAGACGGCTCTGCGCCTGGCGATGGAAGACTCGGCCCGCGTCTGGCTGGTTGACCAGCAGGCTTTTGCTCCCTACCGCTCCGAGGTTGAAGTGACCGCGGATCTGGCGGGCGGCGTCCAGGGCGCGCAGCTCTGGCCCTTCACCCTGCGCTTCTCCGGTCAGGAAGGCGGAGACATGAAGTGGGCCATGTCCGACTTGCTGGTGGAACCGTGGAACCCGGTGGCTGGCTCCAACTGGGTGTACGACACGGCGGCGATCCGCGCCACCAACGACGCCGGCTTCATGAGCGATCCCTTCACCGGTCTGGCCTGGCCGCAGCGCGCCGAGCGCGCCGAGGTCTTCGTCCAGAACGGCCTGCCCGTGGGCAAGACCCTCGACTGGGTGAGCCTGGAATTCGTGGATGAAATCCAGGTTCCGGAAGATGCCTGGGTGGATTGGGATGCTGAAAATCAGGTCTTCGTCACCGCTGGCGAAATGTACCCCGATGGCCTGACCGCCCTGCGCAAGAGCGTGGTGTACTACCCCGCCGATTTCTGGGACACCGTCAAGTGGCACGATGGCAGCCCGATGACCCCGGCTGACGTCATCATGTCCCTCATCATGACCTTCGACCCGGGCAAAGAAGCCTCCGCGATTTATGACGAGGCTCAAGCCGGCAACCTGGAAGTCTTCCTGTCCACCTTCAAGGGCTTCCGCATTGTTTCGTGGGATCCCTTCGTGGCGGAATACTACTCCGATTCCTACGGCCTGGACGCCGAAGCCAACGTGGTTTCCTTCTGGCCGTCCTACAGCCAGGGCGATGCCAAGTGGGATGCGATCGCCATCGGTAACATGGCCGAAGCCAACGGCGAACTGGCCTGGTCGGCTGACAAAGCCGAAGCCAACGAGGTGGAGCAGATCTCCTTCATCGGCGGCCCGAGCCTGGAAATCTTGACCAAGTACCTGGATCAGGCGATCGCTGATTCCTACATCCCCTACGAACCCACCCTGGGTCAGTACATCACGGCTGAAGAAGCGGCTGCCCGCTACCAGAACCTGAAGAGCTTCTACGAAGCCCATGGTCACTTCTGGGTTGGCACTGGTCCGTACATCCTCGACAAGGTCTACACGACGGAAAAGACCCTCACCCTGGTTCACAATCCGGACTACCCGGACAAAGCCGACAAGTGGGCGCGCTTTGCCACGCCGAAGATCGCCGAAGCCGAAATTGACGGCGCCGGCAACGTGGTGGCAGGTGCGGAAGCCTCCTTTGACGTCTACGTGACCTTCGATGGCGCCGCCTACCCGGCGGACGAGATCGAAAGCGTCAAATACCTGGTCTTCAACGCCGAAGGCGCCCTGGCGGCTTCTGGCGATGCGGAACTGGTGGCTGATGGCCAGTATGTCATCAACCTCTCCGCCGACCAGACCGGCGCTTTGACCGAAGGCGCGAGCAAGATCGAAGTGGTGGTGGTCTCCAAACTGGTGTCCATCCCGACGATCGTCGACTTTGAGTTCGTTGCCACCAAGTAAGTTCAGCCTGTAAGGCAAAAAGGTAGGGGCAGTTTCCTGCCCCTACCTGATTTCATTTTATCTGGGTGACCAAACCAATGACCGAAAACCTGCCAGAACAGACCCCAAAGCAAAAACGTTCGGCCTCTACCAGCACCTTTTCGCGGGTGCTCAAATATTCGGGCGTGCGCCTGGTGACGCTGTTCATTACCATTGTAATTGGCGTCTACCTGACGATCTTGATCGCGAACATGGGGGGCTATGTTGACCAGATCATGCGTAGCGAAATTCGTGAGCGTGTTACGCTGGCGGTTACGCAAGATCCGGCCAACCGCGACATCTCGCCAGAACAGCGCAACAAATTGGTGGAAGAAAAAGTGCGCCTGGAAGAAAAACGCCTTGGCCTGGATCGGCCGTTCCTGGTGCGCAGCGTCAACTATTTGAAAAACGCCATGATGCTGCAACTGGGGCGCGCCCAAAACATGACCAGCGACAGCGGCTCCAAGCAAGTCCGCCTGATCATCCTGGAGCGCCTGCCACCGACCCTGCTCTTGATGGGCACATCGAACCTGATTTTGTTCTTCACCAGCATTTTCATCGCCCTGGCTTTGTCGCGTCGTTATGGCAGCTGGATAGACCGGATGGTGGTGGCTTTGTCGCCGACCTCCTCGGCGCCATCCTGGTTCTATGGCATTTTCTTCATCTTGATCTTTGCGGCTACTTTGCGCGTGTTGCCCTTCGGAGGCATGGTCGATGCGCCACCGCCGGAGAACCGCTTGGCCTATGTCTTGAGCGTGCTCAAACACCTCATCTTGCCGGCAGGGTCATTGATCATCTCATCGTTCTTTTTGAGCGTGTACAACTGGCGCACGTTCTTCTTGATCTATTCCAGCGAAGATTATGTGGAAATGGCCAAGGCCAAGGGCCTTTCTTCGCGCGACATCGAACGCCGCTATATCTTGCGCCCAACCTTGCCAACGATTGTGACCAGCTTCGCCTTGATGATCATCGGCCTGTGGACAGGAGCCATCATCACAGAGACGATTTTCAACTGGCCTGGCTTGGGGCGCACAATTTTCCGCGCCATCGGCCTGTACGATACGCCGGTCATCGTCGGCACAACCATCATCTACGCGTACCTGCTGGCGATCACCGTCTTTTTGTTGGATTTCATCTACGCGCTGGTTGACCCGCGCGTCAAAGTGGGTGGTGCACAATCATGAACCGGTTGCGAAACCTTTTCAAGGAACTGAAACGCTACCCCTCGGCCGTCTTTGGGCTGGTGATCATCACCGCCCTGTTTGCCGTGGCCGTGTACGCTATCGTCAGCATTCCCTATGAGCAGGCCATTTACCTGTGGCGCGGCGGGGAGCAAGTCTGGTATCAGAACCCGAAGAACGCAGCTCCTGTCTGGTTCAACTGGTTTTCCAGCACGAAGCGTCCCGAAACGCTCATCCTCGACAGCCGCGCTGGCGATGCTGTCCGCGAAGTGACAGAACGGGAAACCGGTCGCAACATCACACTGACCTTTACCTTTGATTACGCCTACGACGATTTCCCCCAGGAACTCATCCTCTACTACCACAACACCTATGAGGCGAAGGAACCCTTTGCCACGGTGTACTTCTACACCCCCGATGGCCGCGAAATTCGCGTGGCAAGCATGGGGGTGGCGCACGAGCAGAGCTTCCGCTTTTCGCAGGCCGACAAACTCAAACGCCGCCTGGGGACGGAATTCATCATCGAAGGCTTGTTTGCCGATCCGAACTCCGACCCGGAAGACCCCGCCCCGTTGAAGGGTCAGTACCAGGTGGTGATTGAAGGCGTTACCTTTGAAAAAGAAGCCGACATCCAGGCCGAACTGGTGATGCACGGCACCCTGGCTGGCTGGGCCGGCACCGATCACCTGCGCCGCGACCTGACGGTCGCCCTCCTCTGGGGGACGCCGGTGGCCCTGCTCTTCGGCCTGCTGGCCTCGTTTGGCACCAGCGTGTTGACCATGATCATCGCGGCGATCGGCGTCTGGTTTGGCGGCTGGGTGGATGAACTCATCCAGCGCATCACGGAGATCAACCTGGTGCTGCCCTTCCTGTCCATCCTGATCATGGTGGGGACGTTTTATTCGCGCAGCATCTGGGTGATCTTGGGTGTGACGATTCTGCTCAGCATTTTCACTGGCGGCATCAAGAGCTACCGCGCCATCTTCTTGCAGATCAAAGAATCGACCTACATCGAGGCCGCACGAGCCTATGGCGCCACCGACGCCCGCATTATCTTCCGTTACCTGATCCCGCGCATCATCCCGTTGCTCATCCCGGGGCTGGTCTCCGGCATCCCCTCTTTCGTCTTCCTCGAGGCTTCGCTGGCTGTGCTCGGCCTGGGCGATCCGGTGCTGCCGACCTGGGGCAAGATCATCAACGACGCCCAGTCGCAGGGTGCGCTGTACAACGGCTACTACTATTGGATCCTGGAACCGGCCGTATTGTTGATCATCACCGGTTTTGCGTTTGCCATGCTTGGCTTCGCGCTTGACCGCATCTTCAATCCGCGTTTGAGAGAGTTATAGTCATGGCTGAAACCAAGTTGTTGCAAGTCCGAGACTTGAAGTTGTATTTCCGCACCACGCGCGGACCGGTGCAGGCGGTAGATGGCGTGGATTTTGAACTCGACAGTAACCGCGCTGTGGTCATCCTGGGCGAATCGGGCTGTGGAAAGAGCTCCATGGCCAAGGCGCTCTTGCGTCTCTTGCCCCGCAACGCAGATGTTTACGAGGGGCAGGTGATGTTCGACGGCGTGGACGTCATGCAGTATGACGATGAGACCTTCCGCAAAAAGGTCCGCTGGGTGGGGATGTCTATGGTGCCGCAGGCGGCGATGAACGCTCTCAACCCGGTGCTCCGCGTGGGCGATCAGGTTGCAGAACCGGCGATGATCCACCTGGGCCTGTCCAAAGACGAGGCCTTGCGCCTGGCGGCAGCCAAATTCGAGGACGTGGGGGTTCCGGTGGACTTTTTGCACCGCTACCCCTTTGAACTCTCCGGCGGGATGCGGCAGCGCGTGGCTATTGCGATGGCCCTGGTAACCTCCCCCAACCTGATCATCCTGGATGAGCCAACCTCCGCCCTGGACGTTCTCACCCAGGCCAACATTTTCAACGTGCTCAAGCGCATCAAGAAGCACCTGGGCGTCAGCTTCATCCTCATCACGCACGATATCGCTACCTCAAGCGAATTGGCGGACGAGGTAGCGGTGATGTACGCCGGGCAAATCGTCGAAACCAGCGATGCCCACCGCTTCTTCACCGGCCCGTTGCACCCCTATTCGCAAAAGCTGATGGCCAGCGTGCCACGTTTGAAACAGATCAAAGAGCCGGAGTTCATTACCGGGCAGCCGCCCAGCTTGTTGAACCCGCCGACGGGCTGCCGCTTTGCGAATCGTTGCAGTGAGCGTTTCGCAAAATGCGACCAAATGCCGCCCGTCTTCGAAAGAGATGGCCGCAAGGTCCGCTGCTGGTTGTATGAATAAGAGGAGCGAAGCATGACTGTGCAAACGAAAACGGAAAACCCCGCCCCCCAGGCGGCCGGTAGAGAGGCTCCCCTGCTTTCAATTCGCAATTTGCGGGTTTGGTTTGAACTGCGTAAATTCGGGTTCGGCCATGCCGGTTATGTGCGGGCGGTCGATGGCGTAACTTTCGATGTCGCAGCTGGCGAAGCGATCGCCGTGGTGGGCGAATCGGGGTGCGGCAAATCGAGCCTGATGAAGACCATCTTGGCGCTTTATAAACCGACAGAAGGCGAGATCCTCTTCAACGGTACCAATGTGGGCGCTCTGGATCGCAAGGGCTTGCGCTGGTACCATGCGCGTGTGGGCTATGTCCAGCAAGACCCGTATGGCGCTCTGGCGCCTTTCATGAGCATCCGCCAGATCCTGGAAGAGCCGCTGATCGTCAATGGCGTGCGCGACAAGCAAGAACGCCTCGAGCGTGTGTTGCAGGCCATGGAGGAAGTCAAACTGACCCCCCAGGAAGACTTCCTGAACAAGTTCCCGCACATGCTCAGCGGCGGCCAGCAGCAGCGGGTTGTCATTGCCCGCGCCATGATCATGGACCCTGAATTCCTGGTGGCCGATGAACCGGTGTCCATGCTCGATGCCTCGGTGCGCGTCGAAATCTTAAAACTCTTGCGCGGCTTGCAGGAACGGCACAACCTTTCGGTGATTTACATCACGCACGACCTTTCGACCGTGAGTTACTTCTCGGAGCGCATCTTTGTGATGTATGCCGGCAACCTGGTGGAAAAGGCCTCAGTCCGCGAACTGCTGGACAACCCTCTGCACCCCTATACCCTGGCCTTGCTGGCGGCGACCTCCGACCCGGATGCGGAAAACGCCTCCCGCTTCCGCGATGTGCCGCCGGGAGAGCCGCCCAGCCTGGTCAACCCGCCGGCTGGCTGCCGTTTCCATCCGCGTTGCAGCAAGCGTATCGACGGCGTGTGCGACGTGGACGTGCCGCCGGACTTTGAACCAGTCCCCGGGCACCAGGTCGCCTGCTGGCTCTATCGCGATGATGAGGGCTAAATTTCGCCCTGGGCATCTCATGGGCGTGGGGTTCGTCGGCGTCCTGTTGGGCGTCCTCCTGCCCTTTCTCATCATCCTGGACGTATTGCCCTCCACCTTCTTCTTGAATTTTTTGGCCTACAGCCTTTCTGTGGCCGGGTTGGCCCTGGGGGTGGTGGGTGCGGCCTGGCAGAGCAGCATCGACCGCCACAAACGTCGTCAAGATTAGAAGAAAAGCGGCCTGCATAACCCCATGCAGGCCGCTTTTGTGGTAAATTTAAGCACACTTGGTTTTCGTCCTGGATTCGTGCAACCTGCGAGGCAATTATCGATGACGTCTGTACCGCGCGTGTTGATTGTTGATGATCAAAAAGAGGTCGTGCGCCTGTTACAATCGGCCATTGAGTCCACCGGGCATGAGATTGAAGTCGTTGGCGCGCCTTCGGGGGAAGAAGCCCTGCTGGAAGCCCTCCAGCAGCCGATCAACCTGCTGGTCGTCGATTATATGCTCCCGGGCATATCGGGCATTGAGCTCATCGAAAAGATTCGCAAACGCCACCCGGATGTGCAGGGGATTTTCATCACCGGGCAAACCAGTCGGGCGGTGCACCGCGAGATCATGAACGCCAACGTCCAGGCCTTTTTCGTCAAACCGGTGCCGATGGTCGATTTCCTCGATGCCGTGGAGCGATGCCTGGGGTTGACGCGCACCATCTTGCCCCCAGATGCCTACCCAACCAATGCCGTTCAACAAGAAAATCTTTCGGGGCTTTTATCTAACTTCCGCCAGAAAGAAAAGGCCGACGCCGTCATTCTCCTGGATGAACGCGGCCTGGTGGTGATGCAGGCCGGCGATTTGCCCGACAGCAGCCGCGAGGCCTCGCTATATGCCTCCCTGACTTCTATCCTGTCTTACGGCAACAAGGTAATGGACATCTTCAGCGAGCCGGAAGCGGGGCAAGTTTTCCTTTTCAAACTGGATGGTTACGACCTCCTGGCGGTACCGGCCACCCGCAACCACCTCCTGCTGGTGGTGGGCGAGGGGTTCTCCAACGCAGACCGCATCGGTTCGCTGCTGGTCACGCTGGATTTGATGCGTGCGGAAGTGCACGAACTGATGTACGACCTGGGCCTGTACGAAGAGGGCCAGCAAGCCGCCCCCCAGGAAACGGAAAGCCAGGAGAACGCGGCAGAACAGACGATTGAGGATATCCTGGAAGACGATGAGCCGGTGGCAGAAGACCTGTTGGCGCTGCTGGAAAACGCCAACTTGCAGGTTCCCGACCCCAACGCTTTTTGGGAAGAGGCCGTGGCTGAGCACACTCCGCAGCCGTTCTCGCCCGATGTCATCACTTACGAACAGGCTTTGCAATTGGGGCTGGCCCCCGAAGAAGACGAAGAAATTGGTGGCTGAGAGAGTTGCCCTTTCTGCGCGGGTATGATAAAATTCTGCCCGCTATGACCCTTGGGGCGTGGTGCAATGGCAGCACAGCGGACTTTGGATCCGTTGATCTTGGTTCGAATCCAGGCGCCCCAGCACTTGCGCTTACCGGCGCCTTGCAAAAGGGGCTGAACGCAACCGTTTTTCTTTTGGCTTTGCGCCGCCGCTGGTAGCGCAAAGCCTTTTTGTTTTTGGGAGTGTTTATGGACGAGGTAACCGCAGTTTTGCTGGCCGCGGGGCAGGGAACCCGCATGAAATCGAACTTGCCAAAGGTACTGCATCCAGTCTGTGGCCGCCCCATGGTCTGGCACGCTTTGCGGGCGGTGGAACCTGTGTGTACACAAAAACCGGTGCTGGTTGTCGGGCATGGGGCGGAGGCCGTGCAGGCTGTCGTCGGCGAGGAGGCCCGCTTTGTCTTGCAGGAGGAACGCTTGGGAACGGGGCACGCTGTCCAGCAGGCTGAAGCCTTGCTGCGCGGGCAGGTGCGATATGTGATCGTCACCTATGCCGACATGCCGCTGCTGCGGGCGGAAACCATCCAGCGACTGCTGGAAACCCAACGCCAGAACCCCGGCCCGATGACCCTTCTCACCGTCCAGGCCGATGACCCGCGCGGTTTTGGCCGCATCCTCCGCAGCCCGGACGGGACGGTGGCGGCCATCGTGGAAGAAGCCGATGCCACCCCGGAGCAATTGCAGATCCGTGAACTGAACGCCGGCGCCTATTGTTTTTCTGCGGACTGGCTGTGGCAGGCCCTTCGCCAGGTGCGGCTTTCGCCCAAAGGCGAATATTACCTGACGGACACGGTGTCTATTGCTGTTTCGCAAGGGTTGACTGTGCAGGCCGTCCAGCTGACCGATCGGGAAGAGACCATCGGCGTCAATACCCGTTTGCACCTGGCCGAGGCCGAAGCGGCCATGCGGCGGCGCATCAACCGCCGCCACATGCTCAACGGCGTGACGA
>WGAD01000153.1 GCA_015489255.1 Anaerolineales bacterium
GTACTATCCTGGGCACGGCCAACCGTGGCAATCCTTTTGCCCGCAAGGTGGTGCGGAACGGGGTGGAAGTGGTGGAAGACGTTTCCGACCTGCTGATTGGCAACATGAAAGCTTTGAATTTCGATGCGATGATCGTCATCGGCGGGGATGGAACGCTGCGCATCGCCCGCGAGTTGTATGACAAGGGCGTGCCGGTTATTGGTGTGCCCAAGACCATTGACAATGATGTCGGCGGCACGGAGGTGACGTTTGGCTTTGATACGGCGCTGGGCATTGCCACCGAGGCCCTGGATCGCCTGCATACCACGGCTGAATCGCATCATCGGGTGATGGTGCTCGAAGTAATGGGCCGGGATGCTGGGTTCATTGCCTTGCACGCAGGCGTCAGCGGCGGGGCGGATGTGATCCTCATCCCTGAGATCCCCTTCCGTTACGAACGTATTGTAGACAAGGTGCGTCAGCGCGTTGCGCGGGGCAGCAATTTCAGCATCGTTGTCGTTTCGGAGGGGGCGCGTCCGCAGGGCGGCGAACAGGTCTTCGCGCGCAGCGGCGACGAGGTCTTCGTGCCGCGCCTGGGCGGGATCGGCTATAAAGTCGGCCAATACATCGAATCGCAAGGCTTCGAAACGCGGGTGACCGTTTTGGGGCACATTCAGCGCGGAGGCACGCCCACAGCCTTCGACCGCTGGCTGGCAACGCGCTACGGGGCGGCAGCCGTCCGGTCGGCGGTGGCCGGATCGTTTGGCACCATGGTCAGCCTGGTGAACGGCCGGGTGCAGCCGGTTTCTCTGGCGGACGCCCTGGCCGTCCCCCGGCGGGTGGATGTGAACGGAGACGCCGTCCGCACGGCGCGGGAAATTGGCATTTCCTTTGGCGATTGACGGAGGGGCGGCGATGGAAGGGAATGGGAGCATGTATCGGCAGGTGCTCCGGCTGTGGCTGGCGACCCTGGTTGTCGGCTGGCTGGCCGACAACCAGCTCTGGCATCGCCTGCAGGTGAGCGCCTGAACGGTTTTCATTTGGGCCATGTGGAATCCTGGCTGGACGAAACGCTCTCGCCAGAAGTGCGCGATCTGCTCGGCGGCGCCCTGGCCTGCCAAAACCAGGCCCTGGGACAGCTGGAAGAATGGCGCTGGGCCTGGTGGCGCTACGAGCGTTGGCGGGCGCGCCGGGGAGCCCTGGAAGGGTATGCAATGGATGGGATGGTGACGCAAACGCCGCTGGGCAACACCGTCTATTGCCTGCCGTATCCCCATTCATCGCCAGCCCCTTCATGAGCAGGACAAAAAAAGCAGCCCTGGAGCGCGGGCTGCTTTTTTTAGCCGAGCAATTGTATCAGGACGCCAGAGAGCGGGGGCGGAATTTGTATCCGTAGATGATTACGCCGCGCTCGTCGCCATCCTGTCGCAGGCGGCGGGTGACCATTTCCACCGGCATCCCGATTTCCACCTGTTCGGCGTCCACATCGGTCAGCTGCGCGGTGACGATGGGACCTTCGTCCAGTTTGACCAAGGCCACCGTATAGGGGACGTTTTCTTCAAAACCACGCGGCGGGTTGTAAATGGTGGTGAAGGAATAGACCTCGCCCCGTCCGCTGAACTGGAAGGTCGTTTTGGCTTCGCCGCCGCATTCCGGGCAAACATCGCGCGGGGGGAAGATTTTGGCTTCGCAATGCGGGCAGACTTCGCCAACCAGGGCGTAACGTTGTTTTTTCAGGCGCCAATGGCGGGGAACTTCCATCCTTGCACACTCCTTTTGTGGTGAGAAGACGGGGACAGTTTTAGTCCCGTTGGGCTGTCAGAAACTATCAGGTCAGGCGTTCCAGCAGGTGGGTGATGGCAACGGAAGCCGGGCCGCCCAGCGATTGGATCAACCCGCGGCGGGCAGAGGCCAGTTGCGCCGGGCCGGCCTGGCCGCGTAGTTGCAGGGCGGCTTCCACGGCCTGGTAAAGGCCGGTTGCCCCGCCGGCGTGTCCGCGGGCCTTCAGGCCGCCGAGGGTGGCGCAGGGCAGGCGTCCATCGCGGTTGAATGCTCCGGTGGATGCGCGCTGCGGCGCGCCGCCGCGCGGGGCCGCGCCAACAGCTTCCAGGCTGAGCGCGGCGTAGATGCTGTAGGTATCGCTGTATTCGAAAAAGTCCATCTCTTCGATGTGGTTGTAACCGGCCTGGGTGAGCGCTTTTTGGGCGGAAAGGCGGGCGGCGCGGAAGTCTAGCGGGTCCGGACGATCGTGAAGCGCCAGGGCGTCGGTGACGGTGGCCGAACCCCGGATGGCTACCCGAGGGTGCGGAAAGTTTGCCGGCAGCAGATCGGCGCGGGTGAGCAGGACGGCGGCGGCGCCATCGGCAAAAGGCGCGCCGTCGAAGACGTTGAGGGGGGCTTGGGTGGTGGCGGCCCGGGCGTACAGCTCGGCGGAGATCGCGCGGCGGAACATGGCGTGCGGGTTATCAACCGCGTGAGCGTGCGCCAGCTGCGGGAAAACGCCCAGCGATTCGCGCGGCAGCTGAAAATCGTGCAGGTAGCGGCGGGCCAGCAAAGCGGCCTGAGCGGCGGGGGTCAGGCCTTGCTCGAGTTCATAATCGCTGTCGGTGAGGGTTGCCAGCGCCAGCTCAAGGTCGGCGCCGATGCGGTCGGTGGCTTTTTCCACGCCCACGGCCAGGGCTGCGTCCACGAAGCCACTGCGAACGGCGATCCAGGCCTGGCGCAGGGCGGCGGCTCCGCTGGCGTCGGCGGCTTCCACCGTGTAGGCTTCGATGCCGTTCAAGCCGGCGTAGTCGGCCAGGAGGGCGCCCAGGTGAGATTGGTTGGAAAGCAGAGGAGCCAGCATGTTGCCTACCACCAACATCTGCGGTCGCAGGCCGCCGGCGTCGTCCAGGGCTTGTAGTATGGCCTCCACGGCCAGGTCGCGCAGCGAGCGCCCCCAGTGCTCGCCGACGTCCGTTTGTCCAATGCCTGCAATGATGATCTCGGTCATGGTTTACTCCAGGGCGATCTTGCGGCGGAATCGCACATAGGTAGCGTAATCGATCTCGGTGCGGCGGGCGATGTAATCGCGCGTGCTGGGAGCGCGGTGGCGGCGTTCATGGATGGCCTCGGTTACGCGGATGAGGAAGGCGTCGGAACCGGCGCCAGAACCAAAGGAGACGGCCAGGATGCGGTCTCCTGGCTGGGCTTCGTCGAGGATGGCGGTCAGACCGATGATGGAGGCGCCGGAGTAGGTATTGCCAATGACGGGCACGAGCAAACCGGCGGCAATTTGTTCAGGCGTGAACCCCAGTTGCCTGGCGACCGTTCGCGGGAATTTGGCGTTCGGTTGGTGGAAGACGGCATAACGGAAGTCGGAAGGCTGAAGATCGAAGGCTTCCATCAGGCGGGTGGCCGCGCTTTTGATGTGGTGAAAATAGGCCGGTTCGCCGGTGAAGCGCAT
>WGAD01000154.1 GCA_015489255.1 Anaerolineales bacterium
CGCGCGTTTGTTTATTGACTTGGCCCGGGCTTCGGAATGGGAGGACGACCGCTTGCTGCTCACCATCAACCGGTACGACAAACGAATCAACATTTCCCCCGACCGGGTAGCCAGCAACCTCAAGTTGCCTTTATCGGCCATTGTTCCATTGGACGAAAAAACAGTGATTCCGGCAGCGAACCAAGGCGTTCCTTTTATGTTGACTTCTAAAGGCGCGCCGGCCTCGCGTGGTATTTTCTCCCTGGCTGAGAAAGTGCGTGCCCGGGTGACCTCCATGGGCGCCGGCTGATCTGAGTAAGGAGAGCGTGTTGTGTCATTGCTAAAACGTTTGGAGCAAGGACAAGGGGGGGCGGACAAGAAACCCGGCAGCGCTGGCGGATCAGCGACCGGCGGCGCTCGCAGCGGCAGCAGCCGCCTGGGCGGTGTGCAGGCGCGGCGCGTGGACGCCCCGCAAGCGGGACCGCAGCGAGGTACCTATTTTGACCTCAAAACCCGCGTCCAGAACCGCCTGCTGGCAGAACTGGACCCCTCCATGGACATCACCCAAACCGACGAGGTTCGCCGTACGATCTGGGCTTTGTTCGAACAGATCTTGCACGAGGAAAACATCGTTCTTTCAAAGGTGGAACGTCAGCGTCTGTACGAACAAATCGCGGCAGAAATCCTGGGTTTTGGCCCCCTGGAGCCGTTGCTGCAAGATGAATCGGTAACAGAGATCATGGTCAATGGGGCCAAAAACATCTACGTAGAGCGCAGCGGCAAGATCTATCGGGTGCCCGTCTCCTTTGAGAGCGACGAGCATTTGATGCGCATTATCGAACGCATTGTGGCGCCTTTGGGACGCCGCATCGATGAATCCAGCCCCTATGTGGATGCCCGCTTGCCCGACGGCTCTCGTGTGAATGCCGTCATCCCTCCGATTTCACTAGTTGGGCCGGTGCTGACCATCCGTAAATTTTCCAAAACGCCGATCACAGTCGAGCAGCTGGTGCAGTTTGGCTCTGTGACGAAAGAAGCGCTTGTCTTTTTGGACGCGTGCGTGAAAGCCCGTTTGAACATCGTCATTTCGGGCGGTACCGGTTCCGGTAAAACGACGCTGCTCAACATCCTGTCCAGTTTCATCCCTTCAGACGAGCGCATCATCACCATTGAAAACGCTGCCGAATTGCAATTGCGCCAAGATCACGTCGTGACCTTGGAGTCTCGGCCACCCAACATTGAAGGACGCGGTGAAATTACCATCCGGCAACTGGTGATCAATTCGTTGCGTATGCGTCCCGACCGCATTGTCGTCGGCGAGATCCGCGATGAAGCCGCCTTGGACATGCTTCAGGCCATGAATACGGGCCATGATGGCTCTATGACGACGCTGCACTCGAACAGCCCGCGCGATACGCTTTCCCGTTTGGAAACGATGACCCTGATGGCTGGCATGGAACTGCCTTCGCGCGCGATTCGGGAGCAAATCGCTTCCGCTATCGACTTGGTGGTGCACCAGGAACGTATGCGTGACGGCTCGCGTAAAGTGGTGTACATTACGGAAGTCAATGGCATGGAAGGGGACGTCATCACGACCACGGATCTGTTTGTCTTTGAGCAAATTGGCATTGAGAACGGCAAGATCAAGGGGATGTTGCGGCCAACCGGTTTGCGGCCCAAGTTCATGGATCGAATTGAGGCCGCAGGCATTAAATTGCCGCCGTCCATCTTTGGCATTGGAGAACGTCGTCGCTACTAAGGATAGGAGTTTATGTCCGCAACCACCGTCTTGCTGATTGCAGGCATCCTGGTTTTGATTTTGTTGATCATCGGCCTGGTCACCTCGATTGCCAGCGAGCGCTCTCTTGTCGAAAATCGACTGGAGCGTTACCTGGTAGATGAGGATGAAATGGAGGAGGTGCGCAAACAGGCCGAGAAAAGCCTGGTGCGCGATTGGCTCAACCGCAATGTGGAACGAACCTCCATAGGCGAACGCCTGGCACGGGAATTGGCTCGCGCCGATTTGAAATTCAAGGTGGGCGAATTCCTGATCCTGGTGTTTGGCATGGTTTTCCTGATGGGGTTCATTGCCTGGCTGGCGGGCGGGCGCGACATGATTTCCGCCGCCATCGGCATGGGCTTTGGTTTCTTCTTGCCAAACTGGTATATCAAACGCAAGCAACGGCAACGTTTACAACGCTTCAACGACCAACTATCAGATATGTTGAACCTGATGGTGAACGGTTTGCGCGCTGGCTATTCCACCATGCAGGCCATGGAGGCCGTGAGCCGCGAATTGCCACCTCCTATTAGCGATGAGTTTCGTCGTGTGGTGCAAGAAATGCAATTGGGCATCCCGATGGAACGCGCTTTGGACAACCTGCTGCGCCGCATCCCCAGTGAAGACCTGGATTTTGTGGTGACGGCCATCAATGTGCAGCGCGAAGTCGGCGGGAATTTGTCTGAAATTCTGGATACGATCTCCTATACCATTCGCGAACGTGTGCGTATCAAAGGCGAGATTCGGGTGCTGACGGCCCAGGTGCGTACTTCCGGGCAGTTCATTTCGGCTTTGCCCTTTTTGCTCGTGCTGGTGCTGTGGTTTGTGAACCGCGACTATATCATGACCTTTTTTGAACCGGAAAACCGTGTTTGTGGCTCGATCGCCCTGGGGGTAGCCTTTTTCTTGATCGTCACCGGGTACTTTGTCATGATGAAGATTGCGGATATTGAGGTGTAACCATGTCAACCGCGCTGATCATCATCTTGGTTGTGGTTCTGATTATCGTTGTCATCGCTGTTTTGCTGGTTCGTGCCAGCAAAAGTTTGCCAGAAGATGATACCGATTTGATTTCCCAACGTTTGGCAGAATTTAGCGAACGAGGCGAACAGATTTCCTCTCTGGATGAAATCGAACTCTCGCAGCCTTTTAGCGAACGCGTTGTGTATCCGGCGTTGCGCAGCTTTGGCGAATGGGTGATGCGCTTCACACCACAGCGCGCCATGCAAAACGTGGAAGTGCAACTGGAGCGCGCCGGTATGGGCAATGTAGACGCCTCCATGTTTTTCGCCTTGCGGTTTGTGATGGCGTTTGTGCTGGGCGGGTTGCTGGCTTTCGTCTTTTGGGCTTCGCCCACGCCGCAGCCGGTAGGGCGTTCTGTGATGATTGTTTTGGGGGCCACAGTAATGGGCTTTTTGCTGCCGCAGATGTATGTCTCGAGCAAGATGCAACGACGGCAGCAAGAAATTCGCAAGGCCATGCCAGATGCACTGGACTTGCTTACGATTTGTGTAGAAGCGGGTTTGGGCTTTGATGCCGCCATGGCCAAGGTGGCAGAAAAATGGGACAACGAATTGTCCTTGGCTTTTGGGCGCGTGATCCGCGAGATTCAACTGGGGAAAACGCGCCGCGATGCGCTCAAAGATATGGATGATCGCATCGGTTTGCCGGAAATGACGAGCTTTGTTGCTGCCATTATCCAGAGCGAGCAATTGGGTGTGAGTATGGCGAACGTGTTGCGTATTCAGTCCGAGCAAATGCGCGTGAAACGCCGCCAGCGAGCGGAAGAAGAAGCGCACAAGGCGCCGATTAAGATGATCTTGCCGATGGGATTGTTGATCTTTCCTTCTTTGTTGATCATCTTGTTGACACCGGCGGGTCTGATTTTTGTGGATTTGTTCAGCGGCTTCATGTAAAAAACAGAACCATGGTAGAACGAGACGCATTGCGATAATGCGTGTGCCTTTTTGCCAGGAGCGGGGCATGACGAAAGCTCGGGATTGGCGTTTTTATGCGTTGAGCTGGTTTTGGCAAGGCGTCGATCTGCTTTTTCCGCCGCAATGTGCGGGCTGTGGCCGCCAGGGCGTGCGCTGGTGCCAGGATTGTCAGCACAAAGTGTTGCCTGTGCCGCAGCCCTTCTGTCCGCTTTGCGGCTTGCCCGTTTCTGCGCCGGGGCGTTGCCTGAAATGCCAGGCTCAGCCGCCGGCTTTTGATGCCCTGCGTTCGTGGGCTGTGTTTGCCGCACCCTTGCGCCAAGCCTTGCATTCATTGAAGTATCGGCGCAACCTGGGGCTGGGGGAATCGTTGGCGCGTCAAATGGCGCCCTTTGTTTCCGGCTTGGAATGGAAGGCCGATGTCTTCTTGCCTGTTCCGCTTTCCGCTTCCCGTTTGCGAGAACGAGGGTATAATCAGGTAGGGCTGGTTGCCCGGCCCTTGGCGTTGCTGTTGGGTTGGCGCTATCTGCCGCAAGCGTTGACCCGCATCCGCGAAACCCGTTCTCAGGTAGGGCTAACGCCCACCGAGAGACGTGCCAATGTACGCGATGCCTTTCGGGCGCGAACTTCCCTGGTGCAGGGGAGACGGGTGGTTCTGGTGGACGATGTAGCGACGACCGGGGCAACGCTGGATGCTGCGGCGCAGGCGCTGCGCCGCGCGGGCGCAATAGAGGTGCGTGCTGTGACCCTTGCCCGGGCTTTGCCCCAGCATGGCTTTCAGCAAGCCTAAAGCGCCTATCTCGCACAAGGAGGCTGGTATGACCGAACTTGTCGAAATTCGCACGCGCAATTTGCAATTGTCCGATCGCCTGGAGAACTATGTTACGCGCAAGGCGGCCAAATTGGAACGCTACTTGCAGCCAATCGACGGTTTGCGAGTTGATTTGGCTTACAACGAAACGGCCCGCAACGCCGCCGATCGTCACGTGGCACAGATTACGGTGCGCTCGCGGCGAGCGTTACTGCGGGCAGAAGAACGGGCGGATGACATCTTCGCAGCGTTTGACAAAGCGCTGGATAAGGTGCAGCGTCAAATCGAACGTTATAAGGGGCGGCGCTACCACAACCGTGAACGCTACCGCGAAACCGCGCCGACGCCTGTCGAGGAAGATGTGGAACCCGAAGAGACCGTTGCGGTGGTGCGACGCAAACGTTTTGAAGTGGTGCCCATGACCGAAGCCGAAGCGATTGAGCAAATGCAACTGCTCGGGCACGATAACTTTTTCATCTTCTACAATGCCGACACCAACGCGATCAATGTGCTCTACCGCCGGCGAGATGGCAACTATGGCATCATCGAACCGCTGGTAGGGTAGCGCCGTTTTTGGCTTTCGATACCGGCCTGGCGGGGAACTCTCCGCCAGGCTGTCTTTTGGAAGGGAATTGTGGACCTGGAATTGTTGGATTTCGATGACAACCTGAACAAAGAAGATCTGGCCGCCTCAGGAATGGATTTGCACGCCATCCAGCAGGCGGTGACGGAGATCTTGGCCGCTGTTGGAGAAAACCCGGAACGGGAAGGCTTGCGGCACACGCCGGTGCGTGTGGCCCGCATGTACACCGAATTGCTCGCTGGCTATTCGGTAGATCCGGCGGCTATGATCAACGGCGCCATTTTCAACATCAATTACGACGAGATGGTGCTGGTGCGCGATATTGAGTTTTATAGCCTGTGTGAACACCACATGTTGCCGTTCATCGGGCGGGCACACGTGGCCTACATTCCCAATGGCAAGGTCATCGGGCTTTCCAAGATCCCGCGCATCGTAGATATGTACGCCCGGCGTTTGCAAGTGCAAGAACGCATGACGCGCCAAATTGCAGACTTTTTGCGCGATTTGTTGCATCCGCAGGGAGTAGCCGTGGTCGTAGAAGGGATGCACCTGTGTTCTGTGATGCGCGGGGTACGCAAACACGATGTGCGCATGACGACCTCAGCCATGCATGGGGCCTTCCGTGCGAACCTGGCGACCCGCCAGGAGTTTTTGGAAAACATTGCCCGCGGTTCTCGTCCTTTGCAAATTTAAGCGAACAAAGAACCCACAACTGAAAAAGAAAAGCCCCCGTCCGTTTTCGTGAGGACGGGGGCGCGCTGCCTCTTATTGATTTTCATGTAAGTGAGTTAACCAGCTGCTTGCTGGTTGAGTGTCCCAGAAGGGGCGTATCGCAACGTTTGACGAACATCAAGAGGGGCGGGTGATTTCCACGCCGACCCCGTCTGCCTCTGGCAGGGCATCGGGTTTGATGACGCGCACGGTAACGCGACTCACCCCGGGGAGGCGCAGGCACAGGGAAGCGATATCTTGCGCCAGGGCCTCTACCGTCCGCCGCGCTGCGGCGCGGACGTGGGCGCGAATGCGTCGGCTGAGGGCGTCATAATCCAGGCAATCGGCCAAGTCATCGCTTTGGGCTGCGGCCCGCGTGTCTGTTTCCAGGGTGACGCTGATCTGGACGGTTTGCGGGGTGTGCCGTTCCCGTTCGTACACGCCTAAAATGGCCTGAATACGCAGGTTTTGGATGAGTATCTTATCCATGATTGGCCGTTAGTCTTCTATCGAGCAAATACAGACAACAAACCAGCGTTATCCATGCCAGGACTTGATCCTGACGAAAGCCGCCAGGCAACAGGAGGCTGTCGCCGCGCAGGCCGCTGACGAGCACAAACCAGCTGCTCGTGAGGACGGCGAATTGCAAGAACAAGAAGCCGCTGGGGCGTTCTACGTTCAGCTGGCGCCATATTTTCCATAAAACGCCTAGGGCCGCCAGCAAGGCGTAAATTTGCGTGGGGTGACGCGTCTTTCCCCAGAGTGGCATCCCCCAGGGAAGATCGGTGGGGGCGCCAAAAAAAGAGCCGGCTGCCAGCGCTGCCAATGCAGCGCCAACCGCGGTGAAAGCCAGCGCTGGCGTCAGGTTGTCTAGCACCAGCCAGGGATCAAGGGCTTTCTTTTTCGTGTAGATAAAAAAGATGGCGATCGCCGTCAGCAAGGCGCCGGGCCAACTCATCAGGCTGAGATTGAGGGAAAACAGGTTGGTTGGCGTGCGCAGAAAAATATCCAGATATTCCAGCGCATAGACCAGGCGCCCTCCAAGCAAGCCGCCGATGAGCATACTGCCGGCCAGGTTGTAGGGCGTATCGGGTGAAAGGCCAAACCGATGGGCAGTTTTCTCCGCCAACCACAAGCCAGTATACAAACTGATAAGCAAGATTAAACCGGGAGCCTGCAGGGTGAGCGGGCCAAGTGAAATGGTGGGGAACATCAGGGGGTTGCCTCCAGCAGGGTTTCAACGCGGGTGCTGATAAGCGCTTCGGACATTGGGCCGCCGATCACAACTTCTTCAATGATGCCGTCCGGGCGGATGAAGAAAGAGGTGGGCAAGGCATTGATGCGGTATAAAGAGCCTACGCTGCCAGCCTCGTCCAGCAGTATGGGAAAGGTGAGGTTGTATTCCAACACAAAATTCTGCACATCAGACAGGGCATCTTGGTTGGTGCCGTTCACGGCCAGCACGACAAAACCGCGATCGCGGTATGCTTCATAGGCGCGTTGAATGGCGGGCATTTCGGCCCGGCAAGGCGGGCACCAGCTGGTCCAATAGTTGATCAGAACGGCCTTGCCGCGGAAGCTGGACAGGGTGACGACCTCCCCCTCCAGCGTCGTAAGTGTGAAATCGGGCGCCAGGAACCCGGCTTGAGGGGCCGGGATTTGCCCCTCGGTGCTGCTACCGCTGGTATCGCGGGCAAGCACGACCCAGCTGAAAGTGATAACGAGCAAGGTGGAAAAGAGAAGGCGGCGTTTGGTGGTCGGTTGCATGGTTTTCCTTTTTCGGCTACACTGATATTGTCTTTTTTGCTCAGGAGCAAGTGGCCTATGTTGTTTACGGAACGCGTTTTCATTGGCATCGGCACGACGGGCGGGCGCAAGCCCTTCTTCTACGCGGCCCTGGATGAAGAGGGGCGCTTGCTGGCAGCAGACGAGGCCGAGCAAGAAGAGATGCTGGCCTTTTTGCTGGCACAGGAACAGGTTGTGGTGGCCATCAATGCGCCGCAATCGCCCAATCGGGGATTGGTGCGTGCCCGCATGGAAGCCGAATCGCTGGATAAAAAAGTGCGTGGCGCAGACTTGCGCCTGGCGGAGGCCGAATTACGCGCCCGAGGAATTCAGGTAGGAAAAACGCCGGGGCGCCCGGAACTCTGCCCGGCCTGGATGCGGGTCGGTTTTGGATTGTACCAGAAATTGGATGCTGCAGGTTTCGCTCCTTATCCTGCCGGCGAAGCCTCGCGCGTCCGGCTCGAAACGCATCCACATGCGGTCTTTTGTGTCTTGCTCGGGCGGCGCCCCTTGCCGCGCCCCACGCTCCTGGGAAAGATGCAGCGCCAGCTGGCGCTCGTCAACCACGGGTTGGGCGTGCGCGATCCGATGGATTTCTTCGAAGAAGTGACCCGTCACCGATTGTTGAAAGCCGATCTGCCTTTCGATTGGATCTATGAAGCCGAAATGTTGGACGCCCTGGCAGCTGCGCTAACCGCCTGGCAAACCGTCCGTCAACCGGCAGACCTGCTCCTGGTGGGGGATGCCGAAGAAGGGCAAATTGCTCTGCCAACGGCAACCCTGCGCCCGAATTACGGGGCATGAAATCAAACGGTGCTTTAACCGGCGGGCGGATGCCCGCCTTCTCTTTTTGTATCACGGTGGTACAATTTTCTCCATCCTCCATTTTGCCTGTCTTGAGAGAGTGAACCATGATGAAATCCGAATCTTTACAAAACCAGGCCATCAATGCCATCCGTTTCTTGTCCGCTGACATGGTGCAGCAGGCCAACTCCGGCCACCCGGGCCTGCCGATGGGCGCCGCGGCGCTGGCCTTCACCGTTTGGACGCGCCATTTGCGCCATAACCCGGCCAACCCCTCCTGGCCCAACCGCGACCGCTTCATTCTCTCCGGCGGGCACGGCTCCGCCTTGCTCTACGCCTTGCTGCATCTGACCGGCTATGATTTACCGCTGGATGAACTCAAAAACTTTCGTCAGTGGGGCAGCCGCACTCCCGGTCACCCCGAATTTGGCCTGACGCCCGGCGTGGAAACCACCACTGGCCCACTGGGGCAGGGCTTCGCCAATGGCGTGGGCATGGCGCTGGCCGAAGCGCATTTGGCGGCTGTTTTCAACCGCCCCGGGCATGCCATCGTCGATCACTACACCTATGCCATCGTCACCGACGGCGACCTGATGGAAGGCGTCTCTGCCGAGGCCGCCTCGCTGGCCGGTCACTGGCAGCTGGGGAAACTGATTTACCTTTACGACGACAACCGCATTTCCATTGAAGGCAGCACTGATGTGGCCTTCACCGAAGACCGCGCCCAACGTTTTGCAGCCTACGGCTGGCAGGTGCTGCACGTGGACGACGGCAACGATGTGGACGCGGTGGATGCCGCCATCCGCGCGGCCAAAGCCGACCCGCGCCCCTCGCTCATCGTGTGCCGCACGCACATTGGCTATGGCTTACCACACAAGCAAGATACCCCCAAAGCGCACGGCGAGCCGCCCGGAGACGAAGAACTGGCGGCGGCGAAAGAACAGGTCGGCTGGCCGGTGGAACCGCGCTTCTACATCCCCGACGACGTGCGTGACTTCTTCCACCAGGCGCTGCGCCGCGGCGCGGAACAGGAAGCGGACTGGCAGGCCCGTTTCGCGGCCTACCATCAGGCGTATCCTGATCTGGCAGCTGAGTTTGAACGTCGCCTGAAAGGCCAATTGCCCGCTGGCTGGGAAAAGAGCTTGCCGCGCTTCGAACCCGGCCTCTCGCTGGCCACCCGCGCCGCTTCGGGCAAGGTGCTCAACGCCATCGCCGCGGCGGTGCCGGATCTGGTCGGCGGTTCGGCGGACCTGGCGCCTTCCAACAAGACCTGGCTGAATGATTACCCGGCTTTTCAGAAAGACACGCCGCAAGGCCGCAACATCCATTTTGGCGTGCGCGAACACGGCATGGCCGCCATCGTCAACGGCATGGCCTATCACGGCGGCTTGCGGCCCTATGGCGCCACCTTCCTGGTTTTTTCCGATTACATGCGCGGCGCGCTGCGGGTGGCTTCACTCTCGCATTTGCCCGTCATCTGGGTGTTGACGCACGACAGCATCGGCGTCGGCGAAGACGGGCCGACGCATCAACCGGTGGAACACCTGGCCGCTTTGCGTGCCATCCCGAACCTGACGGTCATCCGCCCGGCGGACGCCAACGAAACCGCCGCCGCCTGGAAAGTGGCGCTCGAAAGCCGGGGTACGCCGACCGCGCTGGTGCTTTCGCGCCAGGGCCTGCCGGTGTTGCCTTTTGACGGGCTGCCGCCGGTGGAAAAGGGCGCCTATGTGCTGCGCGATGCCGACCGCACCCCCGATTTGATCTTGCTGGCCTCGGGTTCCGAAGTCTCCCTGACGCTTTCCGCCGCCGACGTTCTCACGGATGAGGGGCTGGCCGTGCGCGTGGTTTCCGTCCCCTCGCTGGATTTGTTCGCCGCCCAGGACAAAGCCTACCGTGAGCGCGTGCTGCCCACCGCAGTGACTGCCCGCCTGGCGATTGAAGCCGGCGTTTCACAGGGCTGGTGGCGCTGGGTCGGCTCGCGTGGCGACGTGCTCTCGATTGAACGCTACGGCGCTTCTGCGCCCGGCAAGATCGTCTTTGAAAAATTCGGCTTCACTGTGGAAAACGTGGTGCGTAAAGCAAAGGAGTTACTATGAAGATAGCAGTTGCCTGCGATCATGGCGGTTTTCCGCTCAAACAGACGGTTCTCGAAACCATTCGCGCCCTGGGACACGAACCGCTCGACCTGGGAACGGATAGCACCGCCAGCGTAGATTACCCCGACTACGCCGAAAAACTGGGGCGCGCCATCCAGAGCGGGCAAGCCGAACGCGGCGTGCTGATGTGCGGCTCCGGCGTCGGCGCAAGCATCGCCGCTAACAAAATGAAAGGCGTCTATGCCGCCATCTGTCACGATACCTACTCGGCGCACCAAGGCGTAGAACACGACGACATGAACGTGCTCTGCATGGGCGCCCGTATCATCGGCCCCGAACTGGCCAAAGAAATCGTCGCTGCCTTCTTGCTGGCCCGCTTCCTTGGCAACGACCCGGGGCAAGAACGCCACGCCCGCCGGGTAAGTAAGGTTCGCAAATTAGAAAGTTAAATTTCCCACCCTCAACCTTCAACCACCCAACCTTCAACCACCCAACCTTCAACCACCCAACCTTCAACCACAGGAGAACCCCATGCCCACCGTCCGCCGTTTTGAAGACCTGGAAGCCTGGCAAACGGCACGTCGGCTGGCGCGGCTGGTATACCGCTTGACGGCCAATGCCTCCTTTGCCCGCGACTTTGGCCTCAAAGACCAGATTCAACGGGCTGCCGTCTCGGTAATGAGCAACATCGCCGAAGGCTTTGAAAGCCTGCAAAACACCCAGTTTGTGCGCTACCTGGGATATGCCAAAGCCTCGGCTGGCGAAGTCCGCGCCCAACTGTACATCGCGCATGATTTGGGCTACATCACCGATGCCGAATTTGAAGAAGCCTTTGCCCTGGCCGAGCGCGTCTCTCGCCAACTGGCCTCCTTCATCTCCTACTTGAAAAACTCTCCCTACAAACACCGCCTCCGCGAAGACGAACCAGACTACAACCTTTAAACCTGTAACCAACTTTAAACCTGTAACCTTAAACCTGTAACCTTAAACCTGGAGCCTCATGAACCCCATCCCCAAACTCACCTCCCTCGGCCAGTCCATCTGGTACGACAACATCGAACGCCGCCTGCTGGAAAACGGCGAACTGGCCGCCATGATTGCTCGTGGCGACATCCGCGGCGTAACCTCCAACCCCTCCATCTTCCAGAACGCCATTGCCAAATCGCACGATTACGATTCTGCGCTGGTGCCGCTGGCCTGGGCCGGCTGGACGCCCGAACCCATTTTCTGGCAGCTGGCCATCGAAGATATCCAGGCCGCCTGCGATCTTTTCCGCCCGCTCTACGACGAAACCGACGGCGGCGACGGCTACGTTTCGCTCGAAGTCAGCCCCTACCTGGCCTATAAGACCGAAGAGACCGTCCGGCAGGCCGCCGAACTCTGGGAGCGCGTCAACCGCCCCAACCTGATGATCAAAATCCCGGCCACCGAAGCCGGTTTGCCCGCCATCCGTCAGGCGCTGGCACGGGGTATCAACGTCAACGTCACGCTGATTTTTTCCATTGAGCGCTACCGCGCCGTGATGGACGCCTACCTGTCCGGCCTGGAAGACCGCCTGGCCGCCGGTCACGATATTCGTCGCCTGGCCTCGGTGGCCTCGTTCTTCGTCTCCCGCATGGATTCCAAAGTGGATCCCCGCCTGCCCGCCGGGTCGCCGCTGCGCGGCAAAGTCGCCATTGCCAACGCCAAACTGGCCTACCAGGCTTATCTGGAAGTCTTTGGCGGGGAACGTTTCGCCCGTCTCAAAGCGCAGGGCGCGCGCATCCAGCGGCCGCTGTGGGCTTCCACCAGCACCAAAAACCCGGCCTATCCCGATACCCTCTACGTGGACGAACTGATCGGCCCCGATACCGTCAACACTGTGCCGCCCAAGACCCTGGCGGCCTTCAAAGACCACGGCACGGCCCGCCAGACCCTCACCGCCGGCGTGGACGAAGCCCGGCAGGTGCTCGCCAACCTGGCCGCTGTCGGGATTTCGCTGGATGAAGTCACCCGTGAGCTGGAAGAAGAAGGCGTTCAGAAGTTCGCCGATGCCTTCACCGCTTTGCTGGAGACCATCGACCAGCACCGCCGCGAAGCGGTGGATGCC
>WGAD01000155.1 GCA_015489255.1 Anaerolineales bacterium
ACCGAGGAGGGCGCTGTCCCGGCGCCCGGAATGCTGCCGCGCCATTACGCCCCTCATGCCCACCTGGTGCTGTTTGTCGGCCCGTCGTTGGCCGCCCACAACGCCATGCAGCGCCGCCTGCAAGCCGCCCTGCAAGCCGGCAAGCGGACGGGCGTTCTCTTGCTGGAAGAAGACCGCGCCCTGTTCGCACCCTGGGCCGCGCGCGCCCGCCTGGAATTCCTGGGAGCGGAGACCGACCTCGCCGCCCTGGCCCAGCGATTATACGCTGCGCTGCGCCGCCTGGACCAGGAGGGTGTGGAGGTCGTGCTGGCGCGTGCTGTGCCCTCCCGCGGCCTGGGACGGGCGATCAACAACCGTTTGCAAAAGGCCGCCGCCGAAGTGGTGCGCCTGGAGGATTGACCCATGCCCAACCGTTTGCAAAACGCCGCTTCTCCCTATTTGCGCCAGCACGCCGATAATCCGGTGGACTGGTATCCCTGGGGCGCAGAGGCCCTGGAGAAAGCCCGCCGCGAAGACAAGCCCATTTTCCTCTCGATCGGTTATGCTGCCTGCCACTGGTGTCACGTCATGGCCCATGAATCATTCTCCGATCCGAAGATCGCCGCCCTGATGAACGCCCATTTCGTCAATATCAAGGTCGACCGGGAAGAACGCCCCGATCTCGACGCGCTCTACATGCAGGCCGTCATCGCGCTCAGCGGCCAGGGCGGCTGGCCGATGTCCATCTTCCTGACGCCCGACCTGCGCCCCTTTTACGGCGGCACCTACTTTCCGCCCGTCCCCCGCTACGGGATGCCCTCGTTTCGCCAGGTGCTGGAAGGGTTGATCCGCTCCTGGGAAACGCGCCGCCAGGAGATCGATCGTGTGGCTGGGCAGGTGGCGCTCAATTTACAGCTGCAAAACAACTGGAGCGAAAGCCAGGCGCGTTTCTCCCCCGAGGCCATGCGCTCCGCAGCCGCCCGCCTGTACGAAACCTACGACTGGGCCAACGGCGGCTGGGGCGAAGCGCCCAAATTCCCGCAACCCATGCTGCTCGCTTTCCTCTTGCGGCGGCATGTGCGCAAAGACGCCCAGGCCTACCGCGTCTTGCGCCATGCCCTGCACAGCATGGCGCGTGGCGGCATGTACGACCTGGTAGGCGGCGGCTTTCACCGCTACAGCACCGACCGTTTCTGGCGCCTGCCGCATTTCGAAAAGATGCTCTACGATAACGCCCAACTGGCGCAGGTGTATTTGCAAGCCTTTCAGGTGGCCCGCGAGGATTTTTTCTGGCAGATCGCGCGCGAAACCCTGGATTTCATGCTCCGCGAAATGCAGCTGCCCGAGGGCGGCTTTGCCTCCTCGCTGGATGCCGATAGCGAAGGCGAAGAAGGCCGTTTTTACCGCTGGACGACGGCGGAAATGCTGGCCGCACTGCCCGCCGATCTGCGCGATCTGTTCGGCGCGGTATACAACCCGGATGCGACCGCTGGCGTTTTGCACCGCCAGCAAGATGTGGATGCCCTGGCGGCCCGCCTGGGCCTGGACACCGATCGCCTCTTGGGCGCGCTCGTCCGTGGACACGAGGCCCTGCGCCAGGCGCGCGCGGCGCGCACCCGCCCGGCCACGGACGACAAAGTGGTGACATCCTGGAACGCCCTGGCTCTGGCCGCATTGGCCGAAGCCGCCCGCGTGGACGAAGAGGCGGAACGCGCCCGGGTCTGGCTGGAGGCCGCGCAACGCAACGCCGACTTTCTCCTCACCACGCTCTGGCGCGATGACGGGCTGCGCCGCAGCTGGCGTGCCGGACAACCCGGCCCGCCCGCCTTTTTGGAAGACTACGCCGCCCTCATTCTCGGGCTGCTGGCCCTCTACCAAACGGATTTCAACCCTCGCTGGTTTGGCGCTGCCCACCAATTAACCGGCCTGATGATGCAAACCTTCGCCGATGAAGAAAATGGCGGCTTCTTCGACGCGCCGCCGGATGAAACCCTGCTGCTACGCCCCAAAACCATCACCGACAACGCCACCCCCAGCGGTAACGCCCTGGCAGTGGAAGCGCTGTTGTATATGGACGCTTTCGACGGGCGCGGCGACTGGCGCTCCTGGGCAGAAAGCACGCTCTCTCTGGTTGCCGAGGCGGCCATCTACAACCCGGCCTCGTTTGGCCGCTGGCTGTGCGCCGCCGATTTCTCCCTGGGCAAACCCCGCCAGATCGCCATCCTCGGCGAGCCGGAGCACCAGGAAACTGTGGCATTGCGCGTCAGCGCCCAAACAGGGTTCGATCCCAACCGGGTGGTGGCGCTTTCTCCCCTGCCGCCCCCCGCCGAAGGGCCGGCCCTATTGCAAGGGCGCCCGTTGCTCAACGAGCGCCCCACGATGTACGTCTGCCAGGACTTCACTTGTCAGCGGCCTCTCAACGCCCGTTAGTGTACCTCGCCGACGACCTCCCCCTCGCGTTTATCGGCCCAGGGGTAAGCCGCCACTTCCAGCGCCGCAGCGCGCACCGCCGGATCGCTGGCGTACACGCCGCGCTTTTCCGGTGGTAAAAGGGCGGCGATGGCTTGCATGATCTCGTCGCCAATGGCATCGAGCTGGCGCCGCCGCGCCCGACCCTTGCCCTCCGCCCGGAAGGGGCCGATCGGGCGTCCGATGCGTATGTGAACCTGGGCGCGCCGCCCCGGACGCCAGGGGAAGACATCGTTCAGGCCGTGTAAACCGATGGGCAGGACGCGTGCGCCGCTTTCTACAGCCAGAAAGGCGGTGCCAGGCCGCGCCGGACGCAAGACTTCTGCCCAGCTGCCGGCCTCCGGGAAGATGCCCAGCACCCCGCCTTGCCGCAAAATCTCCAATGCGGCTTGCAAAGCGTAACGCGAGCCGGTGCCCCGATAGACGGGGTAATACCCCCAAATTTGCGGAATCAGGCCGGCCCAGCCCGGCGCATGGGGAAACTCCGCCCCACCGAGGAACTCCAGCGGCCAGCGGGCAATGCGGACAAAAGCCACCGGATCGAGAAAGCTGAAATGGTTGGCTGTCACCAGCAAAGGGCCGCTGGCGGGCAAGTTTTCTTCCCCGCTGATTTCAATTTCGGCAAACAAGCCAAAGGCCGGGATGGAAAGTTTTTGCAGCAGCCAGCGCAATGGCCGCCGCCGCGGGTAAGCAAAACGTGCCGTGCTCATAGGTCCACAACCGCCGCCGCGTTTTTTGCTTCTTCTCGCCCGGCTTCCTCGTCCACTCGCAGCAACAACACCAGACCAACCAGCAGAAAGACGATCACCGAAGCGATGGCCACCCGTTGACCGGCCTGTTCGGCCAGCAAGGCCGTGTACCCCTGGCGCTCAAAATAATGCGCTGCGCCAGCAGCCAGCAGGCCGTAGATGGTCGGCCCAATGAACGAAGAGGTGCGCCCGGCAATGGAAAAGAAACCGTAGAATTCCGCGCTCTGTCCCTCGGGTGCCAGCACGCTGATCATCGCCCGGCTGAGCGATTGTACGCCCGTCAACGCCAGGCCGGCCAGGGCGCCCACGAGGAAGAACTGCCACAAGGTTTGGGTCACCAGCATGAAACCAACCGCCAGGATCATCAGCCAGAGCGACCAGACCAACGCCTTGCGAAAACCGTGCCGCTCGCCCAGGATGCCAAAGACCCAGGCGCCGGCGACGCTGGTCGCCTGCACCAGGATCATGAACAGGATCAACTGGGTCTGATCCATGCCGAACAACACCGCGCCGATGATGGCGGCGAAGTCCAGCGCCATCAGGATCCCGTCGTTATAGATCAAAAAGGCCAGGATGAAACGGCCAAACTGGCGGAAATGTCGGATCTTGCGCAGGGTGCCGAAGATGCGGCGAAAGCCGACTTGCAAATAATTTTCGCCTTCGGGCAGGGTTTGGGCATTGCGCCGTTCCGGCACGTTGCGCAGCAGGGGAATGCTGGCCAAGAAAAAGAAGACCGCCGTAAAGACAAAAGATGCGCGCACCGGCAGGTCGCCCGCATCTTTGAACAGCAAAATCGGCGGCAGGATCATCACCAGGCAGAGGATGCCGCCCAGAGAACCCAGCGCCCAGCCGTTGCCAGAAACACGCGCGATCTCATCGGCAGTGGCGATTTCCGGCAGCAACGCGTTGTAAAACACCTGCGAGCTGCGGTAACCGATTTCCGCCAGGATGAAAAAAAACATTCCCATCAGGATATCGCCCTGGCGGACAAAGAACAGCAGGGCGGTGAACACCCAGGTCAGCGCCGAAAAGAAAAATAAAAACCGTTTTTTGGCGGCGGAAAAATCGGCAATGGCGCCCAAAATCGGCGAGGTGACCGCAACGACCAGCATGGCAATGCCGACGGCAATGCCCCACAACCGCGTCCCCTCGGCGCCGCCAACGACCGTACCTTTGAAATAGGCCGAATAAATTGCCAGCAACACAACAGCAGCATAGGCCGAATTGCCGAAATCGTACCAATACCAGGCAAAATGCTCCTTGCGCCGCTGTTCCGGAGAAAGATGTGTGTTCATAAGTTCACCCTCACATTGGATTTGCGCCTTGCGGCGCAAAGAGTTTAACACAAAAAATAGGGACGGGTTCCCCATATCTTGCGATATAATGCCCAACGGAAAGGGTTGCCGGCTGGGTGACCCTTTTTTCGTGATGAACACGGTCTTCTCTGAATGGCGCAACGAAAAGGAGCCTTTTCCATGGGCCGATGGCTATCTCTGGGTATCGTTTTCTTCTGGGTGGTTTTCCACCCCTGGCAACTGCGAGAACGGAACCGCCCGCAGGAAAACGCCCCACGTTACCCCAACCTGGGGTTGGCAAACGCCTTGACGATCGGGCGCGGCTTGCTGCTCCCCTGGATGGCTTTCTGGGCGATTGGCGGCCTGCCGCTGGACAGTTGGCTGGGCGGCGCAGCGTATTTGCTCTTCATCTTGCTCGATTTCTGCGACGGATTAACCGCCCGACTCACCCGTCGCCCCTCTCTTCTGGGTGCAGACCTGGACATGCATTACGATGGCTGGGGTGTTTTTCTGGCGGCGGCGCTGCTCGTGCGTTTGGGCAAGGCGCCCGCCTGGTATGTGCTGGTTGGGCTGGCCCGCCCGTTGTACCTGCTGGCGCTGGCGCTCCTGGAGCGCAGCGGACGGACGCCGCGCCCGCTGCCAAACAGTCCCCTGAGGCGCACCCTGGCGGGTTTGCAAATGGCCTATCTGGCGCTGGCGCTTCTGCCCATTTTTGCGCCGTCAGCCACCCGCTGGTTTGCCCATTTGTTCTTCCTG
>WGAD01000156.1 GCA_015489255.1 Anaerolineales bacterium
GAGCAGCAGGGAGAGCAGGAGCGAGGTGCCCAGGGGGGCGTAGAGGGTGAAATTATCGCGTTCTACGCGGAGGTCGCCGGGCAGGCGCCCCAGGGGGAGCTGGAAGCGTCCCGCCAGCCAGAGCAGGCCGCCCAGCAGGGCGATGCCCAGTCCGAGGCGCAAGAGCAAGCGTCCGAGTTCCTGCATGGTTCTCTCCTACCACAAACGGGGCTGGTCTTCCGCGCGGTCGTAGGGCACGCCGAGGTGCTCGTAGGCTTTGGGCGTGGCTACCCGTCCCTGCGGTGTGCGCTCCAGGAAGCCGAGTTGCAGCAAATACGGTTCCACCACGTCCATGATGGTATCCGGTTCTTCGCTGATGGAGGCGGCGATGGTGCTCAACCCGACCGGGCCGCCGCGGTATTTTTCGACGATGGCCCGCAGCACGCGGCGGTCCATTTCGTCCAGGCCGAGGGCGTCGATCGCCAGCAGGTCGAGGGCCTGTTGCGCCATCGCGCGGGTGATGACGCCTTCGCCGCGCACCTGGGCGTAGTCGCGCACCCGGCGCAGCAGGCGCAGGGCCACGCGCGGCGTGCCGCGGGCGCGGCGGGCGATCTCGTGGACGCCGTCCGGTTGCCAGGGCACGCCCAGCACGTCCGCCGCCCGAGAGACGATGGTTTGCATGGCGGGCAGGTCGTAGTAATCCAGCCGATAGACGGCGCCAAAACGGGCGCGCAGCGGCGCGGTCACCAGCGCCAGGCGGGTGGTGGCGGCCACCACGGTGAAACGCGGCAGTTTCAGCCGCACCGAGCGGGCCGCCGGCCCCTTGCCGATGACGATATCGAGCGCAAAGTCTTCCATGGCCGGGTAGAGCACTTCTTCCACAGCGCGCCCCAGGCGGTGGATTTCGTCGATGAAGAGCACATCGCCGGCCCGCAAATTGGTCAGGATGGCGGCCAGGTCGCCGGCGCGCTCGATGGCCGGGCCAGATGTGACCTTGATATTGACGCCCATCTCGTTGGCCAGGATGTGCGCCAATGTGGTCTTGCCCAGGCCGGGCGGCCCGTAAAAGAGCACATGGTCGAGGGCCTCCCCGCGCTGGCGGGCAGCGGCGATCAGGATTTGCAAATTCTCCCGCACCTGATCCTGGCCGATCAGCTCGCGCAGGGCCTGCGGGCGCAGGGAGCGCTCGGCGGCGTCTTCGCCTTTGGGTTGGGGGTTTACCAGGCGGTCATTTGTCATAATAAGGGAATTATACTGTCTTGCCTTGCAAACACGCAGCCCTCCCGGCTGCCGCTTGCGCACTGAACCTCGCCAGAAAACTTAAAAAAATTATCTTGCCAGAAATCACCCAGAAACAGCCTTGCGGCAATCTTGCGCGAGGTACGTTTGCCTTGACATAGACAAGGAAAACGACCCGGCGCCAGCCTGTGTTCAATCATCCAATTGGGCGATCTGGCGCAGGGTTCCCAAGAGCAGCATCCCGAGTTTCATCCCCTGGGTGGTCGTCACTTGCAGCGGTTTCCCCTCTTTCTCCGCGTTTCTCGCCAGCACATAGGCAGCGCCGGCGCCCACCAAAGCGCCGATCAAGGCGCCCGCCAGGATGATCTTCCTTTTCTCTTGTTTTTCCATCATGCACATACGCTCCTTTTATTGTGTTTCGCGCCAGTCGATTGGTCAGCCGCTTGCCGGTTGGGCAGCCCCTGGGCGGTGTAAAAACGGGCTTCGCTGCGGCATTGCGCGGGCGAAATGCCTGCCCAGTCAGCGTTTGGGTTGCCTCATGGTCGCCATAGTTTACACCGCTGCAATGAACATCAATCGTGCGCTTTTCCCGGCCGTTTTCGGCGCAAAATGCGGCCCACCGCTGCCTGCCAACCGCCCAGCCGAATGAAGGGCGCGGCCAGTTTATTGCTCCAGCGCCGCGCTTGTGCCGCCTGCCAGTTCATCCATCGCTGTGCCTGGGCGAACCACGAGGGGGCGGCCTGCAAAAGAGAAGCCATCCCAACCACCGCCGCCACGGTCACCCCCAGGGGGATGAGAAACAGGGGTAACAGGGGCAACAACAGCCCGATCAGGGCGGTATCGGCCCACAGGCTGGCCTGGTCCATGCTGCCAGCCAGCGCCAAGGCGCCGATCACGCCCAGCAACAGGCCGACGCCCAGCAAGGGCGCCAAAATCTGCCAGAAGAACTGGCGGCGGTGACGGCGATAACTGGGGCGAAAATGGGTTTTCTTCATGGTCTCATTTTAACGCAAAGCAAGAGAAAGGCAAACAGGGACGTCCCGCCAGCCTGGCCAGGGGACATCCCTGTCGGAAGGAACGGAAACAGGTTTTTACTGGTTGTCGCGTTCGTCCGCGCGGGAAGAACGCCAATTGGCCCGCCGGTGGTGGTTGCGGTTGCGCAAAAACGTCGGAATGTCCAAGTCGTCCGGATCGGGCGCCGGGGGCAGCGTCTCTTCCTTGTGTGCCGGCGCCTCTTCGCGCACAGCGCCCACCTCGGCTGTCGAACGCGAGGGTTCCTGGGTTGCCACCCCCGGTTGGAACAAGCGCCGCGGCGCAACGCCCCGATCGAAACCTGTGGCGATGACCGTTACTCGGATTTCATCGCCCATGTTCGGGTCGATCACCGCCCCGAAGATCAGGTTCACGTCTGGGTGGGCGCTTTGCCGGATCAGGGCCGCCGCTTCATTGACCTCGAAAAGGGTCAGGTCCGGCCCGCCGGTGACGTTGAAGAGGATGCCGCGCGCGCCGTCGATGGTCACATCCAGCAGCTGGCTCGAGATCGCCTGTTCGGCAGCCACTTGGGCGCGGTTTTCACCGCTGGCGCGGCCTACCGCCATCAGCGCAGCGCCGCCTTCGGACATAATCGTCCGCACATCGGCAAAGTCCAGGTTGATCAGGCCAGGGA
>WGAD01000157.1 GCA_015489255.1 Anaerolineales bacterium
CTGCAGCGGCCTGCGTGGGGACGAGGGTCGGCGTGGGGGAGGCCGACTGGCCCAATTGGGCGCCGATCATCGCCCCCAGCCCGCTGACGCTGCCCAGCAAGAGCGCCAACGCCAGAACAATACTGCCGCCAAAGGTAAAGCCCAAAAAAGTCAGCGGGCGCAGGCGGTGGATGAAGAGGGTCAGCACGCCGAAGAAGGTCATCCAACCGAGGTGCACCAGAGCAACCAGCACGCCCTCGGGGAAGAGATCGGCCTGACCGCTGCCCAGGCCGATGCCGGCGGCAGCCAGGGGCAGATACAGGCCATAGGTGAGCGTCAGCGAGGGCAATTGCGGCGGCGTTTCTCGACGGACGAAATGGGCGTTCATCCAGATGGCGCCCAGCGCCAGCAGGGCCAGGTCGGGCCACCAGAGGTGACTGTAATGATAGGCCTGAGCCAGGGGGAGAGGCAGCCAGAGGCGCGCCAGCAACCCGTCCAGCACGCCGGCGATCAGATAGAACAATCCGCCGATCAGCAAAGCGGTGAGCGCCTGGACGAAGTAGCGCGCTGAACCGGTGGCAATGGAGAGACACACCCCGGACCAGGGCGTCATCAGTGGCGCAAGGAGCAGGCCGAGCAGCAAGATGGCGGGTGAATCCAGCAGATAACTGGCGGCGACCAGCAGGCCGCTGACGAGAGCGGCGAGGAAGAAATGGAAAGAAGGGTATGCCCGGCGGGCCAGCTCCTCGACAAAGGCCGCGCGCTCGTCGCGCGAAAGCCTGGTCAGCGAGCGGCGAGCGCGGCGGCGGCGAGCGCGACTGGGCGGCGGTGGCGGAGCAGGCGGGGGAACGTGTGCGCTCATCGTCTTAGTGTGGCTTTCAAGCGATTGGGGTAAAGGAGGAGGTCGAGGGCGGTCTGCACGTCTGGGACGAGGATGTCGGCAGCCAACAGGCTGAGTTTGCTCGTCCCTTCCGGGGAGAGCAGGCAGATGCCCAAGGCGGCGACTTCCAGCATGGCGGCGTCGTTGGCGCCTTGCCCCAGGGAAACGGTGTGTGCCGCGCCCAGCCGACGCACGAAATCCGCTTTTTGGGCGGCTTCGTTGCCGCCCGGGATGATGGTCGCTTGCATGTGCAGGGCGGCATCGATCTCGTGCTGGCGCCCGTGGGTGTTGGCCGTCAGCATATAGATTTCCAGCCGTTCTTGCAAACGCGCCAGGCGTTCTGCCACCCCGTCTTGCAGGCGGCCATCTACGGCCAGCGTTCCGTTGACATCGGTGACCAGATAGCGCAAGTCCAGTCTTCCAAAACCCGGGATATCTAAAGTCAGCATGGGCTCTATTATACGTCAGTTTTGGCCTGGCCGCCGTGCAGAGGGGCCAGCGAAAGGCGTTGCAGATAGCCAGCAGCCGCGTTGGCCGCTGCCATCTCCAGCGTGCCAGGCCCTTGGGCATCCTGGCCTGCAAGAGGTAATTTATCTGCTGGATTAAGGGTTTTTGCGCCAAACTGCATGTGGAACGCCTGGTTTTGCGGTGATGATGCACCCCTGCTGTGCTGGGGGAGTTCTTTCTTTTCTGCACCGTTTGCTTTCACCTGATCTTCACGCAATCTAGCTGAGCAGCCCCGAAAGGGCGCGTTGAAACCCAGGTGGCAATGCCTGCTGAGCCAGCGTTTTTGCGGCGTAATGGCCGTCACAGCCTCCAACAGCTTTGATGAACCTCAATCGGTGTCGTCGGACAGGCCGATCTTTTGGGCGAGCAGGGCGGCTTCCACGCGGTTGCGCAGGTTGAGCTTTTTCAGGATGCTAGTGATGTAATGCTTGACGGTTTTTTCGCTCAGGTGCAGTCGGCTGGCAATTTCGCGGTTATTGCAACCTGTGGCCAGGCATTTGAGCACGTCTTTTTCGCGCGGGGTGAGGGTTGCCAACGGCGCCGGCTGGCTTTTGGGTTCGCGGTAGCCGCGCTGAAGCAAACGGGCGGCCAGGGTGGGGGCGATGTAACTTTCTCCACAGGCCACGTCTTTGATGATGCGGATCAGCTCGCCGCCCAAGACGCCTTTGATCACATAGCCTGCCACGCCGTAGTGCAGGCAGTCGATCAAGTCATCTTCTATGTCGGAGGCGGTCAGGATGATGACCTGCGTTGGTACCTTTTGCGCTTGCAGTTTTTCCAGCGCCGTCAGCCCGCCGCCAGGGATGCCGAGATCGAGCAACAGGATGTCGGGTTGGTGCTGAAGGGTCAGCGCCAGGGCTTCGTCGGCAGTTTCCCCCTGAGCGACGATGTGCAGCTGCGGATCGCGGTGCAGGGTGGCGACGACGCCCTCGCGGTACAAGGGGTGATCGTCGATGATCACCAGGCGGATCGGATCATTCATGGTCTCCTCCATGTTCGGACAAGATCGGCAGATGCACCAGGATGGTGGTTCCCTCGCCGGGAGCGGTGATAAGGCGGAAGTGCCCGCCCAGGCTTTCGGCGCGCTCACGCATACTGAGCAGCCCCAGGTGAACTTCGTCGGTGTTGGTCTGGGCAGCGGGATCGAACCCGGTCCCCCTGTCGCTGATTTTCAGGTGGATATGGCTCTCTTCTTCCCAGAGCGAAACGGAGATAGCATCCGTTTGCGCGTGCTGCCAGGCGTTGTTCAGCGCCTCTTCGGTGATGCGATAGATGGCGATTTTCAATTCGGTGGACAGATTGGCTTCTACGGGCAAATCCCCCACGTCGAGCCGGATGGACAACCTGCTGCGTTGTTCGAACCGCGTCACCGCGCGTTCTATGACTTCGAAAAGAGAGATGGCGTCCATGTCGGGCAGGCGCAAACCGGCGGCCAACGCGCGCATTTCTTGCATGGATTCCTGAATGCAGGTTTGCACATGCTGCAAGGCTTCTTCAGAGGGCTGATCGGGCAGGCTGCTCAATTGCAGGGCGGCGGCGCCCAGCATTTGCAGCGGCCCATCGTGCAGTTCTGCGCTGATGCGACGCAAAAAGCGCTCGTTGAGTTCAATGGTACGGCGAGCGGCGCGCTGCACGCGCGCGTGCAAGGCGCGGTTTTGGCGCAAGAACGCTTCCAGCTTTTGCACCTGGCGTTCCAGCTGCTCGGATTGCCGTAGGATGATCATATCGGCGCGTTTGACCAGGGAAAAGAGGGTGATGTACATGATCAGCGTTGCAGCTACCACAATGCGCCAGCTCTGGATGCGCGCCTGACGAATCTCATCGTCTAGTGCGTCGGCGGGCAGGTAATATTCGGCCACGGCGATGATATCGCGCGTCCCGGGAGCATACACAGGAGTGTAAATTTTAATCAGACGATCCCAAAACTGGCGCTCGAAGTAGTGTTCCTCCTGGTCGAGCTCCGTAGTATATGCGGTGATGTCTCCGGCGAAAGCCCGTTGCAAGTGCTCGTTGAGCGGGTACGAGCGCCCCACCAGGACGGGGATGTTGCTGTACAGGATATGCCCTTCCCGATCCCAAACTTTGAGCAGCAAGATCGGGTGTCCAAAATCTGCGGCGCTCAATTCCTGAGAAAAGCGCAGCGACATGGCCGGAGAGATGTAGCCGTTTTCCAGGTAACTGTAAATGTAGGGAGAAACGAAGCTCTCGACGTAGGCAGAGGTCACCTTGGTGGCCTGGCGAAAAACGGCGTTTTGGATTTGTTCACTCACCGACCACCCGATAACCAACATGCCGCTAATCAGAATGACCAGACTGGCGAGGGCAAATTGGCGGGAAAGCTGCAAGTGGGGGGCGGGAGAGCGCAAGGGCATGAAAATATTGTACTACGACCTGCCTGCCGCAGCAGGCGACGGCCTGTGTCCCTCGGACTTAAGTCCGAGAGGTTTGCGACCAAAGTCCGTTGTAAATCGGATGTTCCTGTGGGAAAATAAACGAAATAGTGAAAAAAATCTCAATAAGATATGAAATCTCTGTTTATGATGGGAGGGCAGGTATGAGATGGTTGGCATGGGCGTCTGTGAGGGGGCGGCTGGCATTGGCGGCGCTGGCCCTGGCCAGTCTGGTCGTGGTGGTGCCGGCCCTGGCTGTTGGTGGCCGCGAAGGCAATCCTCCACCGACACCAACCGGGCAAGAACACAGCAACGCCAGCTGCCTGATGTGCCACGCAGACCCGGATTTCTCCGGCGTTTTTGAAAACGGAGAAACCTTATCTCTGTATGTGGACCCGGCCATGTATTATCGCTCCATCCATTCCGATGCCGGCCTGGAATGCCTGGCCTGCCATACCGATCAACGAGATTATCCACATCGTGATACCCGCCAGGTGACCTGTACCACCTGTCACCGCTCGCTGGAGGGCGACGAAAACACGGTGTATCAGCCGCTCACATCTTTGGAACTGCCGTATCCGGATCGTCGCAGCTTTACACTCAAAGCCAATGAAGGCTGCCGTACCTGTCATGAGGAGAATTTTGAAGAATCCGTAGATAGCGCCCATGCCCGCGTCCTGGCGGGCGGCAATCCCGATGCGCCGGTGTGTGTAGATTGCCACGGCAGTCACGACATCACCCCGCCGGATCAACCGCGTGCGCGCATTTCGGAAACCTGTGCCAGCTGTCACCTTTCGGTTTATACCACATACAAAACCAGCGTGCACGGGGAAGCCCTGAGCGAACAATCCAACCCCGATGTGCCCACTTGCGTGGATTGCCACGGGGTGCATAATATTTCCGGGCCGCGCGACCCGAACTTCCGCAACAATTCCATCCTGATTTGTGGCAATTGCCACGCGGACGAGGAACGCATGGCGAAATACGGCATTTCTACCGCTGTATTTGAAACCTACCTGGATGATTTCCATGGCCGGACGGTCAATTTCTTCCGCCGCGAGCGGGAAAACTACCCCAGCAACAAGGCGACTTGTTTCGATTGCCACGGTATCCACAATATCCGCAGATCGGAAGACCCCTTGTCTACGGTGTATCCCGACAATTTGCAATCCACCTGCCAGCAATGCCACCCGGATGCCGGCATCACCTTCCCGCAAGCCTGGCTGAGCCATTACATCCCCTCCTGGGAAAGCACCCCCGGTTTGTATGCTGTCAATCTGGCCTATCAGGTGATGGTGCCTGGCGTGGTCGGCTTTTTCCTGGTGTATATCGCCCTGGATGCGCGAAAACGCTTTGATATTCGTCTGCGTAAACCGAGACGTTCGGCAGCTGCCGAAGAAGGGCTGATTACTCTGGACGAAGGAGAAGACGAAGATGAGTCAGAATAAACCGGCGAAAGCAGCGGCGCTGCCGCGCCGCATCACCCCGCGCGAAGCCCGCGAGGCGGCCTCCCGTTTGCGTACCGATCACACGGGGGAACGGTACGTTATTCGCTTCAACCTGCGGCAGCGCATTGAACACCTGACGCTGTTGATCTCGTTTACCCTGCTGGCCGTCACCGGCCTGCCGCAGCGTTACGCTGACTCCTCCCTGGGAGAGTTCCTCCTATGGGTTATGGGCGGCATCGAAACCGCGCGGCAGATTCATCATTTGTTTGCCGTGCTGTTTGGGCTGGTGTCGATCTTTCATCTGGGCGTGTTCATTTACGAGGGGTTCGTTTACCGCCGCTGGGGCGCCATGTGGCCCAGCTGGCAAGACGCCCGCGACCTGTTCCAGATGATGGCCTACAACCTGGGGCGCGTAGAGCAGCCCCCCAGGATGGGACGTTATACCTTCGATGAGAAGATGGAATATTGGGCGCTGGTGTGGGGGGCGCTGGTGATGGGCATCACGGGCGTTATGCAATGGTTTCCCACCCAGGTGACGCGCTGGCTGCCGGGCAGTGCCATTCCCATTGCCCGCGCGTTTCACAGCTGGGAAGCGGTTCTGGCCGTCCTGGCGATTTTGACCTGGCATTTTTATCATGTGATGGTGAAACATCGCAACTGGAGCATGTTTACAGGCAAGATGAGCCTGGAGCAGATGGAAGAAGAACACCCTCTGGAGCTTTTGTATCTGGAGCGGGCGGCTGCCGCCTATGAACGTTACCGGGCTGCCCGAGAAGCGGCTTCTCCACCGCAGGAGAAGAAACTTGTTGCTGTGGCGCCGGAGGAAAAAGCCCAAAATGCGACTTAAGTCTTAATGGCTTGCGACCAAATCCCGTTGCAGAGAGGCGCACCTTAAGGGACAATGAGAATGAATAGTGAAAAAAATCCCATGCAGATTGTCTAATTGCCTTGCAAAGGAGCGCCTGACTCATGAAGTTGCCATGGCCTCGCCGTAAAACGAAATCCACCTCTGGAGCGCCGCATCGTTCTCTCCAGCAGCGGTTGAGCACGCTGGTGATCGATTTCGGAAATCCGGCGCACCGGCGCGCCTTGCTGCTCTTCAACCTGGTGGTTTTGGCGGGGTTGACGGCCATCGCCGTTGCTGGATATCAAGGCTATATGTACACCGAAAGCGCGGAGTTCTGTGGCGATTTGTGCCATGTGATGGAGCCGGAATACAGCCGCTTTGAAGTTTCGCAGCACGCCAATGTAGAATGCGTGGAATGTCATATTGGCCCGGGGATGTCTTTCTTCGTGCGCTCGAAAATCGATGGATTGCGCCAGGTTTACGCTGTGCTCACCGATTCCTACAGTCGTCCGATTCCCAGCCCGGTGCACAATTTGCGCCCGGCACGCGAAATTTGTGAGCAGTGCCATACGCCGACTGCCTTCAAAGACAACATCATCAAGAACGTTGTCCATTACCTGCCAGATGAGGAGAACACGCCCATGCGCACGACCTTGATTTTGAAGATGGGCGGTTGGCAGGAGACCACTGGCATTAGCGACGGCATCCACTGGCATATCAGCGCGCCAGTTTATTACATTGCCGCCGATGAGCAGCGACAGGTGATCTTGTGGGTGGGCGTGCAGCAGCCCGACGGCAACATGAAGGAGTTCTTCTCGCGCGATATGCTGACCATCGGCCAGACTTCCTTCGTGGACGATGCCTTCGAAAATGGCGAGGTGCGGCGCATGGACTGCATCGATTGCCATAATCGCACCGCCCATCTGATTCCGCATCCGGAGATGGCCGTTGACTTGTCCATTTCAGCGGGGCGCATCAGCCGAGAATTGCCCTACATCCGGGCGCGGGCGGTAGAGGTGCTTTCTGCAAATTATGAAAGCGAAAAACAGGCTTTACAGGCGATTCAAGACCTGCGTGCCTTTTATGCGCGAGAATACCCGGAGGTGGCCCGCGAGAAAGCCGATTTGCTGGAACAGGCCATTGCAGAGATCAGCCGCATTTATCAGCAGACGCATTTCCCAGAAATGAAATTGAGCTGGCAGACTTATCCCAACAATGAGCGTCACACGCCGTTTATGGGCTGTTTTCGCTGCCACGACGACAAGCACGTCCGCATCGATGAACGCGGCAACGAATTGCAGGCGATCAGCGTGAAGTGCAATCTCTGTCATACGGTGCCCATCGTTGGCAAGGGCGATGAACAGCTGGTGGAAGCGCCAGTGATCACCGGACCGGTTCCTGCCTCGCACGAAGATTACAGCTGGACGATTGAGCACCGCAGCACCAGCGAGGCAGAACAGCAGGAGGATTGTTTCCAATGCCACGGACAAAATTTCTGCAACAACGGCGCCTGTCACAATTTGGAGCACCCGGAAGATATGGTTTACACCCATGCCGAGGAGTACGACCGCCACGGCGACCAGGTTTGTTTTACCTGCCATCAAAATTATGTGCTCTGTAGTCGCTGCCATCCGGGCGGCATTGTGGAGAACCCGTAAGGACGGATGAAAGGAGCTAAGATGCACTGGTTGGACGCATTGAACGATATCCAAACCCTGAAGCGGTTGACCTTGTGGGTGGCTGCGGCTGTCGGGTTCGTTTTTCTGGCCTTTGGAGCCTACTATTACTGGGACCGATACGTTTACCTGGGCGATATGTCTCCCATTGAGCGGGAGATCGCTGCTTTGGAGGAGGCCGTGCGCGAAGACCCGCAAGACCCGGCGCGCCGTGTTGCCCTGGCGGAATATTACCTGGGCAAAGGGTTGTACGATGAAGCCATCGGCCAGGCTTCGCAAGTGTTGGAGGCCTATCCGGAGAATGAACGCGCCTTGCTGGTGTTGGGCATCGCCCAGGTGCGGAAAGAGGATTATGCACAAGCGATAGACCCCCTGACGGCATTTATTGCATTACGCAAAGACAGCCCGATGGCCAATTCCGATATCGCTTTGGAAACGGCCTATTACTTCCTGGGCGCGAGTTATCTGGCCCTGGGGCAGCCGGAGGAAGCCATTGAGCCGCTGGAAGCCGCCATTCAGATCGAACGCACCGATGCGGATGCGCTTTATCAACTGGGCGAGGCCTGGCGGCAGGTTGGAGATCACGAACAAGCCCTGCGTTACCTGGAGCGAGCGGTACGCCTGGTGCCCGATTTCGCCGAGGCTTATGAATCCATGACCGTTGTGTACGAGGCGATGGGGCAAACGCAACGCGCTGATTTCGCCCGTGGTATGCAGGCTTTTTCGCACGGCGATTACACCACTGCCCAGTCTTACCTTGAAGCAGCAACCCAAGCCCTGCCAGACTTTACGCCGGCTTTTGTCGGCCTGGCGATGACCTATGAACGCCTCGGCGACCTGCCGGCGGCCTTGCAAGCCGCCGAACATGCGCTGACGCTCTCCCCCGATGATTTTGCCGCCCAGCAGACTTACGGGCGCATTCAGGCGGCCCTGCAACCCTGAACGGAGGTTCTATGACGACCATGCCCGCAGAAAACACGCTGACAGAAGAACAACAACAGCAAGAAGAAGCCCGCCGCCGCAAGTGGCTGTTGCTGCTTTTGTTGTTGCTGCTCTTGTTGTGCTGCGCCTGCGGTTTGTTTTATCGCTACCTGACGAAACCGGAACCCCTGCCCGATATGGTGCCCGTTGTCCCCGAGGTGGAATACCCGCCGCATTATCTGTTTTCCATTTATGGCGTGGATCGACCGGTAGGCGTGGCCGTTTCGCCAGATGGAGAGCGCATTTATGTGGCGGAAACGGGAGGGGAGCGCCTGATCAAGATGTTCGACCCGGATGGCAATCTGCTCGGCTCTTTTGCCCCGCCGGAAACCCGTCCAGGTGAGCGTTCGCCTGTTTACCTGGCGGTGGATGCCAGCGGGCGGGTGTTCGTCAGCGATCGTCTGCAGCACGCCATCTACGTTTTCGACCGTGACGGCCGCTATCTGGATACGATCCTGGATACTTCGCTGACGTTGCGCGAGTTTGTGACCAAACATGCACAAGAAGACCTGTCGCCAGAAGCCATCTATGTGTACAACGTCTTCTGGCAGGATGTCCGTTACCAGCCCGGGCCAGATGCCGAAACCCTGCTCATGCCGGCGCCAGACCGGGCGGCCTGGGCCCCGCTGGGCCTGCGCTTCGACCAGGACGGCAACCTGTGGGTGACGGACGTGGCCCGCGATGCCAACGCTGTGCATTTCTTCCCGGCGGCTGCCCTGGAAGCAGCGTTTTGGGACGACTTCGCACCTGAAACTTTCCGGTTTGGCGAACAGGGGCAGGACGCAGGGCAGTTTTTGTATCCCAATGTGGCCGCGCGCGATTCGCAGGGGCGGGTATACGTCAGCGATGGCAATAATGGGCGCGTTTCGGTCTGGACCGCTGCCGGGGAATATTTGTTCACTTTTGGCGCCGGCACGGGCGAGGGTGCGCTCAGTCTGCCGCGCGGCGCGTTCATTGATGACAAAGATCGCCTGTTCATTGCCGATGCCGTTGGCCAGGACATCAAAGTGTTCGACGTATCGGGCGAGGAACCGGCGTTTCTCTACCTTTTGGGTGAATACGGGCTGGAAGACGGCCAGTTCAACTACCCCAACGACATCGCCGTGGATGCCAGCGGCCGGTTGTACATTGCCGACCGCGAAAACAACCGCATTCAGGTGTGGTCGTACTGAAAAGCCCGTAAACCAGAGTTTACCTTAAGTTCGAGGAGGTGCCTGACGACAAAATACGATCCTGTTTGTTTCCGCTTTTGCCCTGTTTGTAACGCTACTTTAGTATGAGGAGGATGTTACACCATGAAACGCTTTTGGCTCGTTCTTGTCCTGGTCATTGGGCTGGCTTTTGCCGGTTACCAGGTGGCCTCGGCAAATGGCGGCCCGCACGGCGGGTACTCTGCCACCACGGATGCCTGCGCCGGTTGTCACCGGGCGCACACGGCCAGCGGCGCCCAGCTGCTGGTTGCCAGCGACACCTATAACCTGTGTATGACTTGCCATGGTGCATCTGGCACCGGCGCCGATACCGATGTAGAAAACGGCTACTACCTGTCTACCCGTAATGCCAGCAGTGCGGTCGGCGAGGTCAACACGCCAGACAACAGCCCGTTGCTAGGCGGCGGCTTTTCCTTCTACCAGGGGGGGAGCGTGACCTCAAAGCATGATGCCGCTGGGACGACCTCTGCTGCCTGGGGTAATGGGGTTGCGCGCGGCACGACCGGCGCTTTGACCGATGGCAATCTGACTTGTGCTTCCTGCCATGACCCGCACGGTTCCAACAACTACCGCATCATCAAGGAAACCATCAATGGCGTAACGGTCAGTGTGGCGCAGGTGGATGAAGGCGCTGCCAAGGATTACGACACGGAACAGTGGGGCACTGGCATGAGCAGTGTTTGTGCGGCCTGCCACAATGACTACCACAAAATTGCTGCCGGGCAGGGCAGCACGCTGGATGGCACGACGTACACGCACCGTGTGGATATGTCCTATGCCTATGGGTCGAACGCCAACCCTGAGACCGTGGGCTTTGGTAGCCTGACGTTGCCGCTGGCGGAATCTGGCACAAACGACACCGTCGTTTGCCAGACCTGTCACCTGCCGCATGGGACTTCGGCCACCATGTCCGGGTTCGCCTCGAATGCCGGGCCGGCTGCCAGCAGCGCGCTGCTGCGCCTGGACAACCGCGGCGTTTGTGAGGTTTGTCACCAGAAATAACAAAAGCCCTGTTCCGGACGGCATCTCGCCGCCGGAACAGGACCTCGTGCATGGGTGGAGTCTTCGGCGTCAGGGTCGCAACCTTTTTGCCCGAAGACTCTGCCCTCTCTGGATTATACCAGCGCGTTTTCAAGGAGCCTCAGCCATGCTTACCCGCAGGACCGTTATGCTGTTCTTGTTGTTGGCTGCGCTTGCCCTGTACCCCAGCCTGGGCGTGCGCGCAGATAACGGCCCGCATGGCGGTTACACGGCTACAACGGATGCCTGCGCCGGATGTCATCGGGCGCACAGCGGGATTGCAGCTCGCTTGTTGACCAACCCCGCGCCCGGCCTGTGCATGACGTGCCACGGCAGCACCGCTGCCGGGGCAGATACCAACGTGGAAGACGGCGTGTACACCAACCGTGACGGATTAACCGAAAGCCCTGCCGAAGGCTTTCTCAACCGCGGCTTGAAAGGAGGCGGTTTTCTCAACACTTTGATGGATACAGATTGGGATGGCGCGGCTGCCAGCCAGCCGGTGACTTCTACGCACACCATGGATGGAACGCTCGGAACGATGTGGGGCAATGGGGCCATTGGCTCCGGGGCGGGTCAACTCAATGTGGCGTTGACCTGCACCTCTTGCCATGATCCTCACGGACGGGCGGGCACGGGCGGCACGCCGACCTATCGGCTGTTGCGCGCCATTCCGACCGATTCTGGCGCTGCCGTGGGGGTCAACGTCACCGACGAACCCGCCAAGTGGTACACCGTCCAAAGCGCTTTCGATGGCTATTTTGGCGAATCTTACGGGTTTATCGCCAGCCAGCTGTCCGATTGGTGCGCCCAGTGCCATACCCGCCATGCTGCTGCAACCGGCAGCGGCAGCACAGATTCTGGTGACCCGATCTTCACTTATCGCCACACCACTACCGGCTTTTCCGTTGGCTGCATGAGTTGCCATGTGGCACACGGCACGTCGGCGACCATGAGCGGCTTGGCGCAAAACGTTGCCTGGCCCGATGGGACGACGGCCAGCGGCAGCGAGCGCAGTTCGCTGCTGCGGGTAGATAACCGCGGCGTTTGCGAACTGTGTCATCTCAAGTAATGCGTTCAGCCCCGCCGCAGACGGAGGGGCTGACAGATGATTGAGGCCCATGAAGAGATCAGCCCGATTGAAATCCTGGTTGGCAATTCTCCTGGCAGGCTGCGTCTGGGCGGCGCTGGCCTTGTTTGTCCTGGGAGGACATGCCATCGTCCGGGCGGATGGCGGCCCGCACGGCCTGTACAATGCCGATACCGATGCCTGTGCCGGCTGCCACCGCGCGCACACGGCCCCCAGCCCGGCGTTGTTGGTCGCTTCTGGCTCTGCTTTGTGTTACACCTGCCATGGCAGCGCTGGCCTGGGGGCAGATACAAACGTGGCCGATGGCCTTTACCTGGCGCGCGACAGCGAAACAGAAACGCCAGCCGAAGGCGTTCCCAACCGCGGATTGCGCGGCGGCGGTTTTTTGAACGCCTGGATGGATAGCGATCAGGACGGCGCTTTCAGCGGGCGGGCGGCGACCTCTTCACACGATGGCGATCATCTCGTCGCTTGGGGGAATGGTCCCTTTGGCTCTGGTCCGGGGGCGACGAATTTCAACTTAACTTGCAT
>WGAD01000158.1 GCA_015489255.1 Anaerolineales bacterium
CCCGGGGGGCGTCTCTTCACCAGCGGCCCGATGCCGGAAAACAAACAACTCTTCTACGACATCATCAAAGAAGCCACCGGCAAGACGATCCCGCCCATGCCCGGCTCTTCCCGCTACAGCACAGAAATTCTGGACGCCATGAAGGCCACGTTCAGCAAGGTGGAAGTGCACATCTTCGAAAACCCCCTTGTGTTCCCCACTGCCGATCCTTTCCTGGAATACACCCGCGCCTCGCTTTCGGAAGATCGCAAATTATGGGCCGGGCTGTTCACCGATCAAGCCGGTTTTGAAGAGGTGATGAAGGCCATCGCCGAAGTGGCCCAAAAGCGGCTGGAACGCGACGGGCAGCTGGTGATGACGAAGGTCGTCGGCGGATTCATCGGCATCAAATAGCGCCGCGGCGCGACGCCCCAACCGCACCGCTCCTGGAGGAACCGCATGTATTTTTACGGCAAACGGGTGCTCTTTTTGGGCGCACACCCCGACGACATCGAACTCGGCTGCGGCGCTCTGCTGCACCATCTCCTGCCGCACAGCGAGGTGCTCTGCGTCACCCTGTCGGACAACCAAAAAAACCCTCTGCTGCAAAACCTGGTGGAGGAACACTTTGCCAGCATGGACACGCTCGGCGTTCCTCGCGACCGGGTTGTGCTGGAGACTTTTACCACCCGCTATTTTCCCACTGCGCGCCAGGAGATCTTGGAATACTTGTTGCGGCTGCGGCGGGATTTCAAACCCCAGATCGTCTTCACCCACACCCTGCAAGACATCCACCAAGACCACAACGTGGTCACCCAGGAGGCCTTGCGCGCCTATCGCGGCATGACCGTCCTCGGCTTCGATGTCGTTCGCTCCAGCCACGGGTTCTTCCCGCACTTCCTGGTTGAAGTCACCGAACAAGACGTAGAAGCCAAGATCAACGCGCTCATGTGCTACAAAACCTACCGCGATAAATACTATTTCCAGCCTGAATTGTTGCGCGCCACCATGGTGCGCCATGGCGCTTTGGCCGAGCGCACCTACGCAGAAGGCTTCGATATTCTTCGCATCGTCAGCCAATACGGCATGCCCGCAGAAGCGAACTGATGCAGCCTGACTTCCTGCCCTTCTGGCTGTGGGGCTATCTCTCCGGTTCGCTGCCATTTGCGCTCTGGATCACCCGCCTGGTCAAAGGTGTGGACGTGCGCGCTAGCGGCTCCGGCCATGCGACCACCACCAACACCATTCGGCAGGCCGGTTGGGGGCCGGGCCTCCTGGTGTTGCTCCTGGACATGGTCAAAGGGTTTCTGCCGGTCTTTTTCGCCATGCGTGCCGATCTTCCCGCATGGGCCATCGGCATCACAGCAGCCCTGGCCGTCGCCGGGCATTGCTGGCCTCTCTTCGCCGGTTTTCGCGGCGGCATGGGGCTGGCCGTCACCGGCGGCGCGCTGCTGGCGGCCTCTCTCCCGGGGTTCTTGCTGGCATTGGCGGTTTTGTTGGCCCTGGTGCTCCTGCTGCGCCACGCCGCCCGAGGCAGCCTCCTGGCCGGACTGCTGACGCCCGCACTCATGTGGTGGCTCGGCCTGCGCGACGCCGCCCTGTGGATCGGTTTCTTCGCCGGCCTGGTGCTTGCGATCCGCTTCGCCAGCGACTGGAAGCGTCAATACCGGGAATTGTGGCTCGATCGGGAAACAGCCTGACGCAAACCGCCAGGCAAACTGCCGCCCTGCAACACAACAAAAAGGGGGTAAACCCGCCTCTATTTTCCGCACATAGAGATTGAATTTAGGCTAAAATTAGGGCATCTTGTTTTTTTAAGGAACAGGCATGGAAACGTTAGAAGCCATCTTCAGCCGTCAATCGGTGAACAAACTGCGCCCCGACCCCGTGCCCCGGGCGTTATTGGAGCAGGTGCTGGCCGCCGCCGCCCAGGCGCCGAATCACTACCGCGTGCGTCCGTGGCGCTTCATCGTCCTGACCGACGCCGCCCGGGAGCGGCTGGGCGAGGTGTTTGCCGCCAGCCTACGTGCCCGGCAGCCGGATTTACCCGCAGCCGCCTATGAAAAGGAACGCCGCAAGCCCTTGCGCGCCCCGGCGCTGATCGTCGTGGCCGCAGCCAAACCGGCCTCCCCGCGCGAGATATTGGAAGAAAACATCGCCGCAGCCGCCGCTGCCACGCAAAACCTCCTGCTAGCGGCGCACGCCCTCGGCCTGGCCGCCAAATGGCGCACGGGCACAGCCGCCAGCGATCCGGCGGTCAAGGCTTTTCTTGGTCTGGAAGCCGATCAACCCCTGGTGGCCTTCATTTACCTGGGGTATGCCGATGTTTCCCTGCCGCCCCCCAACCGCCCCGATCATACCGACCGCACCACGTGGATGACCGCATAAGGGACTTGCCATGCCGTTCAACCAATTTGCCTACTTCGCTTACCTCGTCCTGGCCCCGTTGATGGCCGTTGTGCTCGGCACTTTGCTCTTTTTCATATGGCCGCACCGCCGTATGGCGGGCATGCCCTATCTGATGGTCAGCATCGGCACGGTCATCGGCTGGCAAGTCGGCAACACCATTGAACTCTTGCTCAACACGCCAGAAGCCACCCTGCTGGCCTCACACATCACTTACATTTTCATCACGCTCTTTTCTCCGACCTTCTTCATCTTCACACTGGAGTATGTCCGCCCTGCTTTCGCCCGTTTTTTCAAAGGGCGCTACCCCCTGCTGTACCTCATCCCGGTCATCACCATCATCTTCGTCTTCTGGCCCGAAAGCAGGATGCTCTGGCGCGAGTTCACCTTCAACCGTTATTACGGCCTGCTGGCCATTGACGTTCTCTCCTACGGGCCGTGGTTTTGGATTTATACCCTCTATGCCTACCTGGCAACGCTGACCGGCTGGACCCTGCTGGCCGTTGAATACCTGGTGCGCCGCAACACCGCGCGCCGGGCCTCACGCCTCACCCTGAGCGGCGCGCTGGTTGCCATTTTTGCCAACCTGTTCTATTTGCTGCGCATCTTTCCAACCACCAAAGACTATACGCCCGTCTTCCTCGGCGTCTCTCTTTTGCTCATCACCCTGGGCGTCTTGCGAGAACGTCTGTTCTCGCTGCGCCCGCTGGCCGCGCTGATCATCGCTGACAACCTGAAAGACGGCATCCTGCTGCTGGATGAACACGCCATCATCATCGATACCAACCAGGCCGCCGCCGAAATTTTGCAACGTCCCACCGAGGCCATTCTCGGGCAAGATGCACACACCATCGTCGGACATTTCGAAGCCAACGGCGAGGTCCGCGAAGTCCTGCTTCACCCGGAAAACGCCAGCCCCCTGCATTGCGAAATCCAATGCCTGCCGGTCACGGCGCGCAGCGGAGATGTGATCGGCAGCGTCATCGTCCTGCGTGATATCTCCACCCGCAAGGCTTACGAGCAAATGCTCATCGACCATGTGGATCGAATCAATAATCTATACAACGCCAGCGCCGCCTTGCTGCGCAGCGCCAACCTGGACGACGTTTTGCACGTCATGGTGCAAAAAGCCCGCTATTTGATCAAAGGCTGCCAGCGCACCATCTGGTACCCCCTGCTGAGTAGCCTCCCCCAGGTGGAGATCGCCTCTCCTGCCGGGGCTGAGGTGCCACCGCTCAACTTAAGCCAAACCGAAAACAACCACCCCCTGCCCGCTCGCTGGATTCAAAGCCCCGACCGCACCATGTACCTTCAGCCTATCCAGACCAGTTCCCAGGTGTTTGGCATCCTGGTTTTCGAATGGGCGCACGACCACGAACTAACTCCAGAAGACCGCAAGATCATCGATAGCTACGCCATTACTGCCGCCGCTGCCATCCAAAACGCCCTCTACCACACCGCCATCGAACAGGCAGAGCTGACCGACCCGCTGACGGGCGTTCTCAACCGTCAAGGGCTGTATCAGCTGGCGCAAAAGCGCGTTTTCGAAAGCATGGGGCAAGAATACGCCATCCTACACGTCGATCTCGATAACCTCGGGCGCATCAACCAGCTTTACGGACGCGATGGCGGCGACCTGGCCCTGCAAACCGTAGGGGAAATCATCCAGCGCAACCTGCGCGCCGATGACGTGGTCAGCCGCTATGGCGATGACGATTTCCTCATCGTGCTGCCGCGGCAAGACCTGGAAAGCGCTCGCCGCATCGCCTCGCGGCTGCAATCCCAGGTGACGCAAACCCGCATCAACCATAACGGCAACACCTTCTTCATCAGCGTCAGCATTGGCATCGCCACCGTCGCCACCAACGAAAACCTGGAGGCCGCGCTTACGCGCAGCACACAAGCCCTGCAA
>WGAD01000159.1 GCA_015489255.1 Anaerolineales bacterium
CTCCCTGCCCGACCTGCTGGAAGCCTGGGGGCTGACCTGGAAAACGTACCAGGAATCTATGCCGGAGCCGTGTTTCCTGGGCAGCCGCTGGCCCTATGCCCAAAAGCACAACCCCTTCATTTACTTTACCCCCATTCGCAACCATGTCAACCGCTGCCAGGCGCACATTGTCCCGCTGACGCAATTGAGCGTCGATATTGCCCGTGGCGACCTGCCCAACTACATCTTCATCACCCCCAACGAGTGCAACGATGCCCACGACTGCGACTTGGGTACGGCAGACGCCTGGCTGAAAGAAACCCTGGCCGCCCTGCAACCCGCCCTGGAAGCGGAAAGCGACCGCTGGCTGATTGTCCTCACCTGGGATGAGGGGCAGGGCAGCCATTCCTGCTGCAACCTGCCGCCCGAGGCTGGCGGACGGGTAGCAACGGTGCTGATCTCGCCCCTGGTGCAGCCCGGCCTGGTGGACGATACCCCCTACACCCATTACTCCTTGCTCAAAACCATTTCCGTCGGCTGGGGGCTGCCGCCCCTGGGGCGTGCCGCCGAAGCGGAAACGCCGCTAATCCTGGCGCCCTGGCGCCCGCTGCCCTGAGGCAAACAAAATCGCCCGTCGGCAAAGACGGGCGATTTGCATCCAGGCCGCACCGAGGGCGGCTCAGGCGAAATCGATCTTCAGGTTCAGGACGTTGCCCCCGGAGGCATTCGCCATGCTGACCGCAGCGGCAATTTTTTCCGCAACCCCGCGCAATGCCTGGGCAGCTTCCGTGTCCGGGTGCGCGAGCACAATGGGTTTGCCCGTATCGCTGCCGATGCGCACCTGCGGGTCCATGGGCACTTTGCCCAGGAAGGGGACGCCAGCCGCCTGCGCCAGCGCCTCGCCGCCGCCCGTGCCAAAGATATCCATCTGGCTGCCGTCCGGCAGGGTCAGGTAGCTCATGTTTTCCACCACGCCGAGGATCGGGGTTTCCAGGGTGCGGAACATCTCCAGGCCACGGGAAGCGTCTTCCAGCGAGACCTGCTGAGGCAGGGTGACCACCACCACGCCCGTCAGCGGAAAGGCCTGCGCCAGCGAGAGCGGGGCATCGCCCGTGCCAGGCGGCAGATCGATGATCAGGTAATCCAGCTCGCCCCATTCCACATCGCTGAGAAACTGGCGAATGGCTGAATGCAGCATGGCGCCGCGCCAGATGAGCGGCTGCCCGGGTTTGACCAGGAACCCCATGGACATGATCTTCACCCCGTGGGCCTCCGCCGGGATGATGCGGTTGCCCTGGGTGGCGGGGATGCGGGTGACGCCCATCATGGTGGGAATGTTCGGGCCGTGGATATCCGCATCCATCAGGCCCACGCGGGCGCCGCTTTGCGCCAGCGCCACGGCCAGGTTGACGCTGACCGTGCTCTTGCCGACGCCGCCCTTCCCCGAAGCGACGGCGATCGCGTTGCGAATGGGCGCGTTGACCAACCCGCGCATCCGGCCATCGGCGGTAACGTCGGCATCCATCTTGACGGACACCGCTTCCACCCCGGGCAAGGCCAGCACAGCCTCGCGCGCCTCGCGTTCAATTTGCGATTGCAGCGGGCAGGCGGGTGTGGTCAGCATCACGGTAAAGGAAACTTTGCCGCCCTCAATCGTCAGGTGGCGGATCATGTTCAGGGAGACCAGGTCCTGGTGCAGCTCAGGTTCCTGCACCTTGCTCAGGGCCGCAAGGACGGCTTCTTCGGTCACTTTACTCATAAGTACACACCTCTAAATGGTTTGTTGGACTTCTTCTTGCGCCTGCCGATAGAGCCTCAGCAGGTCTTCATCCGTGCCGCGATAGCGCTTGAGCGCCTGCACAGCACAATAAGAACACCCCCGCAAGGCGCGGTATTCAACCGGCGTGCAAGTTTCACAATGCGCCAGCCGCGCCACCAGCAGCATAAAAGCGACCGTATCGGGGTGTTGTTCCGGCAACGATAACACCCTGTCCACCAACGCAGCCCAATCCGAGCCGCGCAAATCGCGCAGAAGGGGGATGACGCGCGCCGGAAAGACGAGATCGGTGGAATCGTCGGGCATATGTCCTCATAGAAAGGGGCAGGTTGCGAACAACCTGCCCCTGGGCAGATGCAGTCAGGCTTACGACTCTTTGTCGGCCTGCGCCTTGGCCTTGGCTTTGGCCGCCTTGGCGGCGCGCGCTTTGGCTTTGGCCTCTTCTTTTGCCTTGCGGGCGGCTTCTTCACGCTCGTAATTGCGCGGGCGGATCTCCGCGTAGTAAGAAGCCGGTTTCATCAACTGAGTCAGGTTGAAGACGTTGCGCCCATAAGAAGCCAGTTCGTAGTCGTGGTCCATCTTGATGGCGTCAAAGGGGCAATATTCGGCGCACAGGCCGCAGTTCATGCAGATATCGGCGTCAATGTAGAATTCCGCCGGTTGGGGCACGGGGCGCCCGGTCTTGGGGTTGGTGCCGCGCACGATCCAGATGCACTGCGGCGGGCAAACCTTGGCGCAGATACCGCAAGAAGTACAGCGGATCTTGTCCCCTTCTTCAGTTTCATCGTACACCAGGAAGGGCACATAGCGGAACTCTTCGGGCACGGGCAGTTTTTCTTCCGGGTACTGAATGGTGAAAATACCGGTAGCATCCTTGCTAGAACGATGTTTGATGCCTTCCGGCGTGCCGTAGCGTTTGCCCAGCCAGCGCAGGTCATCCAGATAGGTTTCAACGAAGTGTTTGGCGGTAACACTCAGGCCTTTGAGAATACCTTTACCGAACATGTGTGGACTCCTCTTTCCGTCAGCGGTCCGTTTCGCCGAGCACGATGTCAATCGAACCCAGGATGGCGACGATATCGGCGATCTTCTGCCCTTCGCACATCGGGCCAAACGCCGTCAGGTTGATGAAGGATGGGGCGCGGACGTGATACCGCCAGGGGTTGGCCGAACCATCCGAAACCACATAGAACCCCAGTTCGCCCTTGGGGCCTTCCACGCGGCCATAGGACTCGCCCGCCGGCACGCGCACCTGGTACTGGGGCTTGCCTTCCAGCACCGGGCCGTCCGGGATCTGCTGCACGGCCTGCTGAATGATGCGCACGCTCTGGCGCATTTCTTCCATGCGCACCATGTAGCGATCGTAAATGTCGCCGTTCTTGCCGACGGGAATGTCGAATTCGAAGCGATCGTAAATGCTATAGGGGTCGGCGCGGCGGATGTCGTAGGGGATGCCGGAACCGCGCAGGAGCGGCCCGGTCGCCGAGTAGGCAATGGCCTCTTCCGCCGTCAGGATGCCCTGCCCGATGGAACGGGAACGCAGGATTTCGTTTTCGCTCAGCAGGCGATCCAATTCATCGATCTTGCGCGGCAGGCGATCGAAGACCAGGTCTTTGATCTTCTGCATGGAATCTTCGTCCACATCGCGCACCACGCCGCCAAAGCGGAAGTAGTTGCACATCATCCGCGAACCGGAGACGGCTTCGAAAATGTCCAGGATCAGTTCGCGCTCTTCAATGGCATACAGCGAGGGGGTGAAGTAGGCGCCCAGGTCGTTGAGGAACATGCCAATGGCGAAGATGTGGTTCTGGATACGGGTCAATTCTGCCATGATCACGCGGATGTATTCCGCCCGCTCCGGCGGCTTGACCCCCATTAGTTTTTCCACCGCCAGGGCATAGGCAAAATTGTTGCTCATCGAGGCCAGGTAGTCCAGGCGATCGGTGTAGGGCATGTTCATCAGCCAGGTGTTGCGCTCGCCGATCTTCTCGTGGTTGCGATGCAGGTACCCCACCACCGGCTTCAGGTTGAGGATCGTCTCGCCATCCAGCACCACCACCGCGCGGAACACACCATGCGTCGAGGGGTGCTGCGGGCCCAGGTTGACCACCAAGCGCTCCGTCTCGAGGCCGTCATCGGCTGTAGCGGTGTATTTCGCCAAAGCGCCATAAAGCGCCTGTTCGCCTTCCGGCACCCATTTCTCCGGATCGAAGCCTTCCGGATACTGCACGTTCATCCCGAAGGGGGTGTTATCTTCCGCCTGCTTGATCTCGCCTTTGGGCCAGCGGCTCTTGAAGGGTTTTTTGTCCGCTTCGTAATAAGGCTCTTTCCAATCCTTGCGCAAGGGGTGACCAGCAAAGCCCTCCCAAAGCAGGATGCGGCGCAAATCGGGGTGACCGGTAAAGCGGATGCCCAGCAGATCCCAGGCTTCGCGCTCCTGGAATTCTGCCCCCGGCCAGACCGAAACCAGCGAGGGGACCTCGCTCGGGTCTTCGCGCGGCACCTGCACCTTGAACACCAGACCAGGGCCGCCACTGGTCTTGTAAGCATGATAGACCACTTCCATCTTGCCTTCCGGCAGGTAGTCCACACCGGTGACCGAGGAGAGCAGGTCGTAACCATATTCATCGCGCAGGGCAGTGGCGACCTCCACCAACTGCTCCACGGGCAC
>WGAD01000160.1 GCA_015489255.1 Anaerolineales bacterium
CTCCTGAACGATCTCCATGTGAAACAGCCCCAGAAAGCCCGCGCGAAAGCCAAACCCCAGCGCCTGAGAAGTTTCCGGCTGGAAGAAAAGGGCGGCGTCGTTGAGTTGCAGCTTTTCCAGCGCATCGCGCAGGGTTTCGTAATCTTCGGCGTCCACCGGATAGATGCCGGCGAAGACCATCGGCTTGGGCATCCGATACCCGGGCAGGGGCGCGTCCGCGGGCTGCGCGGCGGAGGTCAGCGTATCGCCCACCCGACATTCGTGAACGGTTTTCAACCCGGTGGCAACGTAGCCCACCTCGCCCGCCCGCAAGGCGGCGACCGGCGTCAACCCGGGGGAGAAGACGCCGATCTCCACCGGTTTGACCTGGGCGTCGGTGGACATCATCTGCAACACGTCGCCGCTGCGCACCTCCCCATCGAAAACGCGCACATAGGCGATCACGCCTTTGTAGGAATCATAATGCGAATCGAACACCAGCGCCTTGAGCGGCGCGGCGGCCTCGCCGCGTGGCGGCGGCACACGCTGGACGATTGCCTCCAGCACGGCTTCCACGTTGGTGCCGTCTTTCGCAGAGACGCGCAAAATCTCCTCCGGCCGTCCACCCAGCAGGCTGACGATATCCTCGGCCACCTCGTCGGGCGCAGCTGAGGGCAGGTCGATCTTGTTGATCACCGGGATGATCTCCAAATCGGCCTCCAGCGCCTGATACAGGTTCGCCAGGGTTTGGGCTTCGATGCCTTGGGTCGCATCGACCACCAGCACGGCCCCCTCGCAAGCGTACAACGCCCGGCTGACCTCATAGCCAAAGTCCACATGGCCGGGCGTATCGATCAAATTGAGCTCGTAAGCCTGTCCATCGGCGGCGTTGTAGGTCATCCGCACCGCCGAGGCTTTGATGGTCACGCCTTTCTCCCGCTCCAGGTCCATGGTATCTAGCACCTGGGCGGTCATCTCGCGTTCAGAGATGGTGCCGGTGAGCTGCAACATGCGATCGGCCAGGGTGGATTTCCCGTGATCCACATGCGCGATGATACAGAAGTTGCGAATTGCGTTCATGTCCATAATTGCCCGAAGTATAACCGATTTCTGCCGATTCTATTCCCGCCGCTTTTTTTCGGGAGCACTCCAGAGATGCCGAACACCTTGTTGTGCGGATGACTGATGCGCAGCCCCCCACCGAGCCGCGCAAGGAAACATCGCGTTCCCCGGGCTGCGGCGGCCAAATGTGCGCGCTCTCCTTTTGCCTGAATTGCGGATAAGGAGGGTGGGCGGGGCGCATCGCGCCCGACGCCATCTCCCATATCCTCATACAGGGGATTGCTTCGCTCCTTGCGGTCGCTCGCAAGGACAAAACGGATGCCTGTTGCCAATCCGCCACTCGGGTTCCTTCTCGCCAAAAAAACCGACGGGGCCTCCACAAGCGGAAGCCCCGTCGGCCGGCCGGAGAAAAAGGCTCAGGCCTTTTTTTCCAGGTCTTCCAGCAGTTCCAGGTCGCGTTTCAAATTGCGGTGGCGTACCCAGAGGCTGATGAAATAAATTGCTTGCACCAGAAAGATGACGGTGTACCCCATCACCATGTAGCGGCTGGTGTCTGGCGGTGCGGCCAGCAAACGGAACATCATAAGAAAGCCTCCTTCAATCCATGGCCTTGAGCTTCAGTTCTTCCACGCGCTGCGCCAGACGGCCCAGGCGCACCCGATGCCAAAACAGGGTGATGAAAACCACAGAGAAAACGAAGATGCTGAAGAACATGGTGTTCAACATGGCGGGCGTCATGCTGAAACCGCCTTCGCCGCCGTTCCCGCCGCCAACGACCACCGGGTGAATGGTGCGGAAGAGGCGAATGGACATGAAGGTCAGCGGGACGCTCAAGCCGCCCAGCAGGGTGTACACCGCGCCAAAGCGCGCGCGCCGATCCGGGTCTTCAATCCCTTGCCGCAGCAAGAGGTAAGCCAGGTAAATCATCTCCAGCACAGCCGCTGTGGTCAGGCGCGGGTCCCAGGTCCACCAGGTGTTCCACACCGGATACGCCCAGATAGAGCCGGTCGCTATGGCGATGAAGAAGAACACCAGGCTGATCTCGACAGCAGCCACGCCAACGATATCCCATTTCACGTCTTTGGTCGCCAGATAGGCAATGCCGGCAAAAGCCGCGGCGATAAACCCCAGCATCCCCACCCAGGCGTTGGCAACGTGAAAGTAGAAGACCTTTTGCACCAGGCCCATCACCGCTTCCAGCGGCGCGTAAAAGACCACCATCCACAAGGCGGCAGCCACCAGCAAAGCAGAAAGGCCATTCAACACTTTGAGCGCCACAGGTTGTTCAGTCATAGAACTCCTTTCCGCAGGGAATGCCTCCCCTGCTCATTCTTCCACAACGTAATCGAAAACCATAAAAGCCACCGAAATGAAGATGACATCGTACACCAGCAGCAAGTTAATCCAGGGCATGATGTCTTCCATCGGCCACGCTTGCAAGATGCCGCCGCTGGCTTTGACCGCAGCGATGGCAACAGGGATCACCACCGGAAAGAGTAAGATCGGCAGCAAAACATCGCGGGTGCGCGTTTGCACCGACATGGCCGCCAACAAGGTTCCCACCGCCGTATACCCAACAGACCCCAACAAAATGACGCCCAGCAAGCGCGGCTCGAAGAGGGAGACATTGTACAGCACGCTATAAATTGGCAAGACGATCATTTCCACAATCAGCATGAAAACCAGATTGCTGATGGCCTTGCCGAAGTAAATGGCCGCCCGATCCACCGGCGCCAGCAGCAAGCCATCCAGGCAGCCGCGATCTTTTTCGACGGCCATTGAGCGGTTCAGCCCCAGCGTACCCGCAAAGATAAACGTGGCCCACAAGACGCCCGAAGTTACGGAGCGCCTCGTTTTCACGTCCAGCTCCAGCGCAAAGTTAAAGATCAGGATGACCAGTAAAGCAAAGACCAGCATGGCCGAGAGAAGCTCCCGCGAGCGCAGTTCCGCCGCCAGGTCTTTCCAGGCAACCGCCCGGGTTGCACGCAGAAAATCCTTCACCGGACGAGACCATTTTTTCATGCTGACGCCTGCCCTTCTTGCAATGTACGCCGGTAAAAATCCAGCAGGTTTTCGCCGGCGAGGTTGTCACGCCGCACTGATGCGGCGATAACACCGTGCGAAAGCACCGCGAAGCGCGTCGCCAGGGCTTCCACTCGCGCCAGATCGTGAGAGGTCATCACCACGGTGCGCCCGCGGGCGGCCACGGTGTGCAGCACCTCGTCCAGCATGGCGGCGGCGTCTTGATCCAGGCCTGTGTACGGCTCATCGAAGAGCATCACTTCAGGGTCGTGCAAAACCGCCCGCCCGATCGCCAGTCGCTGCTGCATCCCGCGGGAAAAGGTGCGCACCAGATCGCGCCGCCGCGCGGCGAGGCCCACCAATTCCAGCACTTCGTCGATTCTGGCATCCAGCGCCGGGATGCCGTACATTCGCCCGTAAAAGCGCAGGTTTTCCTCTGCCGTCAGGTCGCCGTAGAGCAGCGGCTGGTGGGAAACCACCCCCAACCGCCGCCGAACCGCAGCGGCCTGGGCGGGGAGTTCGTAACCGGCCACGCGCACCTTGCCCATCGTCGGACGCGACAGGGAGGCCAGGATGCGCAAGAAGGTGGTCTTCCCGGCCCCGTTGGGGCCCACCAGGGCGACAAACTCCCCGGCTTGCACCTCAAAATCCAGGCCGCGCAAGACCGTCTTCAGGCCAAAGCGCTTGACCAGTTTCCGCACCGCGATCATGGGGGTCATTCTTCCAGCATCTCTTGCAACAGCGATTTCAATTCAGCGCGGCGCTGACGATACGCCTTTTCGGCGATTTCACCCGCCTGATATTGCTCATCGAGGGCGATGATGGCATCCATCACCTCTTCGGAGGAGGCAAATTCTTCAATCTCCACCTCGGCCGTCATCTCCCGATCGCGCAGGTAGAACCACAGCCCAACGCCGATCAGCGCCAGCCCGAGGCCAGCCATGCCGATCAACAAACTGTTGTTATCTTGCGCCTCTGTCGGCTGCCCGCCGGCGCTTTCCGGGTCGCCATCCAGATTGATGGTGACGGCGCCGCCAGCCGGTATGGCCTGGCTTTGGTAGGAGTTGAAGGTCTCACCCTGGAAGGATTCTTCTCCCTGGAAGGTGAAGTAGGGACTTTCCATCGTCATGCCCGAGGGCATCAACGCGATGATCGAATCTACATTGAGGGTGAAATCGCGGCTGAGCTCCAGTTTGCCGTCGTACGGCAGGGTGTACCCGAAGACAATTTGTTGTTGCGCCACCCCCGGGATCGGCTGCAAATCGCCAAAGCCGTTTTCCGTTTTCACAAAACGCCCGCCGAGGACGCCGCCATCGAAACGCAGGTTGGTCGCATTTTCGGGCAGTGTAAAGGTCAGGCTGGGCGTCGTTTCGTCCACCGGCACCACGGTTTTGGTGCTGTTGTTGCTGATGACGTACACTTCCACCACTTCCATCTGCCCCGGCGCAGGCACATTGAAGAAGAAGTGTGCCCGGGAAACCGTCAGCGCCTCGGTGCTGGTGGTGACGTCGTACACATAGACTTCAAACGGCAAGAGCTCCTGATCGGGCAGGAGGAATTGCGGCTCGGAAGTATATTCCACATCTTGATATAAGACGGTGACGACAAAGCCGCGGTGCTGAACGTTGGGGACGTTTGCGAAAGTAAACGTCCCGTCAGGCGCCACGTCCGTCTTTTCGGCATAGGCCAACGTGAAATTGCCCTGATCGTCCGGATCGTACCCCCGCAGCTCGGCCTGGAGGTTGTCTTCCGGCAGGACATCGCCGGAGCCATAGATGACGCTGCCCACAACGGTGAGCGTATCGTCTGCGGTTGCGGGCGGCGCTTCCGTTGGCGCTTCGGTGGGGGGTTCAGTCGGTGCTGCCGCCTCGGGGGTTGCGGTGAGGGTATCGGAGGGCGCTTCCGTTGGCGTGCCCGAGGCCGGCGTTTCCGCAGCGGCCTCTGTAGGGGCGGCGGTGGGCGTCGGCGTTTCCGCAGCGGCCAGTCCACCCTGGTGCAACGTCATGGCGTAAGCCACCACGTCCCAGCGTTGTCGATCCGTCAAACTGGTGAAGGGCGGCATCATCGATTCCAGCCGGCCGTTGGTGACCACCAGGAACCAGTCTTCTAGCGAGGCCTGCCCGGCCACCGCCGGATCGCCCAAGGCAGCGACCGGCACGCCGAGGGCCTCGGCCTGCGGGCCGTCGCCCATGCCCGTTGGCCCGTGGCAGGCGAGGCATTTGGTCTCGTAGATGGCTTTTCCCGCGTCCAGGTCGAAAGAAGTCGGGGTAGCCAGCGGCGTCGGGGAAGGCGGCGCCGTTGGCGGCGTGTAGTTGGGCGGCGGGGTAACGTCTTCCGCCAGCGAACAGGCGGTCAACGCCAGGGCGCTCACAAGCAGGATAATCCAGATACGAAATTTCATAAGAGGGGCCTCAAGATTTCAAAACGTAGCCGCAGTGGGCGCAAAATCGGTCTTTTTCCAGCACGGCGCGCCCGCATTGGGGGCAGAAACCGGCGGAACGGCGGCGCCGCTGCGCCCGCCGTTTGGCGATCAGGGCTTCCAGATCGTCTTCTCCGACGGCGGCTTCGGCAGCTGCCGCCTGCGTGCGGGCGGCCTCTTCCATGCGGTTTTCCGCCGAACGGTCGTCCGTTTTGCCGGTCAAGGCGTCCAGTTCTTTCAATACGTCCACCCCGGCCTTCATCAGGGCAGCGCGTTGTGTCGGATAATCTTCCGCCGGGATCTTTCCCAGCAGGTGATCCATTTCCAATTCCTGTAACGCGGTCAAGATGCTGTCGCGCTCGGCCATCAAGGCAGAGATGTTATGCTCTTGCCGGGTCACGCGGCGGGCTGTACGCTCTCCGTAGGGCATGAAAACATATAGCCCGACTACAACGGCAACGGCGGCCACAAGCAGCAGTGCGCCCAGATCCATGTGTCATTCTCCTAACAAGTCGTCCACAACCTGGCGGATTTCCGCTTCGGATGCGAAGGGGCCAATTTTGATGTAGCGCAACACGCCCTGGCGGTCGAAGACGTAGGTTTCCGGAACGCCCTGGATGCGAAAGGCCTGCGAGATGCGCGTGCCCAAGTCGGGGCCGTTCGGGTAGGTGATGTCAAATTCCTGCAAATAGGCGCGGGCGTCCGGTTCCACGTCCACATAGTCCACCCCCACAAAGACCACATCTGCGCCGCTGGCCTGGTAGTAACGCCAGGTGTTCTCCAGTTCGGCGGCTTCGTCACGGCAGGGGTTGCACCAGGAAGCCCAAAAGTTGATCAAAATGACCTTGCCGCGCAGGTCATCGAAAGCGACCTGCCCCTGGCCCTGGTATTCGTACCCTTCGAAGGTCGTCAACACCAGTCCTTCGGGCAGGGTTTCGCCAATCTGAATGTGTCCTTCCTGGCGGCGGCGCAGCCCCAGGGCAACCACGGCCAGCAACACCAGCAGCAGCCCCCAAACCAGGCCCTGCACCCACAGCGGCACGCTGCGCCGCGGCGGCGCTGCGCTTTCCTGCGTTACAGAGGGGATGTTTTCGCTCATCGTTTCTCCTAACGTCGCTTCTGCAGTTCTTCTTCCAGGCGACGGATATATTCATCTTCTTCATCCGGCTCCGCTTCGGCTGCCAGCTGCTGTTCTTCAGCGGCGGCCTGCTTCCACACAATCACCACGCGGATGAGGATGCCCACGCCCAGCAAAATGAGCGCCGGGGGCACGATATAGGCCAGCCAGTTGAAGCCTTCGCGCGGCGGTTCAGCCACAACCCGCGCGCCATAGTAATCGATGAAATACTGCTTGATCTCTTCTTCTGTCCATCCTTGTTCCAGTTTTTCCCGAATTACCTCGCGCCACTGGCGACAAGCCTCCGTGGAGCAAACGTCCAGCGGGGTGTTTTCGCACACCGGGCAGTACAGCTGGCGGGCAATGGCGTTGACCTCGTCGTCCGTCACCGTGCGCGGGCCGTCGCCCTGCGCTGAGGTCAGACCGCTCCACATCAAGGCGGCCAGCAATCCCAGGATCAGACCATATACCAAACGCTTCATCATCATCTCCTAATTGGCTGCGCCGCGCTGCGGGCGGTGACCCGCACGGGCGCGGGTTCTCGGTCGGGGAGCAGGGAAATGAACAGGCCCAGCATAAAGACCAACGTCCCAATCCACAGCCATTTCACCAGCGGGTTGTGATAGACCTTGAAGGTGGAGTTTTGCAAAGAAACCTGCTCCCAATCGACCAGGAGGATGTACAAATCATCAACCAGGGTGGAGCGCAGGCCCGGGATGGTCATCGGTTGCTGGGAATCGTAGTAATAATCCACGCGCGGGTGCAATTCGTCCACATACTGACCGTCTTTGTATACATCCATTACCGCCCGATACACCCGCCGTCCGTCATTGGTATCGAAGACGGCCAGATCGCGGAAGGTGACGGTGTAGTCTTCCAGGGTCACCGATTCACCCACAGACAGGGTCCGCTGGGTTTCCGTCTGGAAGACTTCGATCCCCAGGATGCCGATAGCCATCAAAGCCATGCCCAGGTGAACGATGTAGCCGCCATAACGCCGCCGGTTGCGTCCGGCCAGGCGCCACAGGGCCACGGGCAGAGATTCGCCCCACCTTTTTTGGCGGGCGCGGGCCGCGCGCCAAAATTCGTGCAGGGTCACAAAGGTCACCAGCGCGACCAGCCAGAACCCCAGCAAAGCTGCCCATTGCCGGATTCCGCCGAAGAAAATGAACAGCGGCACCAGCAACGAGAGGAGGGCCGGCTTCCAGATGATGCGCCCCAACGTTTTGACGGTCGAACGCCCCCAGGCAGAAAGCGGGGCAATCGCCATCAGGAAGAGCATGGCGCTGAAGAGGGGCGCCGTCGCCCGCTCGTAGAAGGGCGGCCCAACGGTGATCTTTTGCCCGGTCACCAGTTCCGAGATCAAGGGGAAAATTGTACCCCAGAACGAAACGATGAAAATGCTCAGGAAAAGGAGGTTGTTGAACAAGAAGAGCGCCTCTCGGGAAAGCAAGGAGGTCATTTGTTCTTTGGCCTTCAAGTCGTGCCAGCGATACATCAACAACCCCACCGAAAGCATGAACGTCAGGCCGATGAAGATGAAAAAGGCCGGCCCAATGGCGCTTTGTGCGAAAGCGTGCACCGAGGAAAGCACACCGGAGCGGGTCAGGAAAGTGCCGAAGATGACCAAGTCGTACGTCATGATGATGAGCAACATGTTCCATTGCTTGAGCATGTTGCGCTTTTCTTCGATCATCACCGAATGCAAGAAGGCCGTGCCCGTCAGCCAGGGCATGAAAGCGGAAATTTCCACCGGGTCCCAGCCCCAGTAACCGCCCCAGCCAAGCACATCATAGGCCCAGCGGGCGCCAACCACCAGCCCCAAAGACAGGAACAACCAGGCCACCAACGTCCAGCGGCGGGTAATGCGTACCCAGCGGTCATCTGTGCGGCCCGTGACCAAAGCGGCAATGGCGAAGGCATACGGAATGGTGAAAGAAACGAACCCCAGATAGAGCAAGGGCGGGTGGAACACCATCCCCGGATGCCGTAAGAGGGGATTCAACCCCCGGCCATCTTGCGGAATAAACAACTGGCCGCCCGCCGGGCGGAAGGTATGCGGGCCGATGCCCTCCACCGTGCTCCACAAGCGGGCGAAAGGATTTTCGACAAAGATGTTCAATCCCAGGAAAAAGGCCAGCGTAACCGAACCGACCACAACCACCCAGGGGAGAAACTCGCGGTCGCGGTCCCATTTGCGCAGGGTCACCGCCGAGGTGAAAAGCGACAACAACCAGGCCCAAAAGAGCAGCGAACCCGCTTGCCCGCCCCACCAGGCGGTGAGCTTGAGGTACATGGGCATGGAACGGCTGGTGACCGAATAAACGTATTCGACCTCAAAACGCCCCGTCGCCAGCAGATACACCAGGATCGCCGAGGCGACAGAAATCAGCGGAAACGTGAGCAGCATCGCCCGCCGGGCGCTTTCCACTGCCGCGGGGACATCCTTCAAGGCGCCATACAGGGCCGCCCCGGCGGCGTACAGGGCGGCAATAAATGTTAAGAGCAAAATGCCAAAGCCAAAATCTGCGAGCATGGCTTACTCCTGCGCCTGTTCCGGCACGGCTTCTTCGTATTTCGTCGGGCACTTGAGCAGCAGTTCATCGGCATAGAAAATCCCATCTTCACCCAGGTGGCCAGTCATGATCGCCTGGGCTTCATCGCGCAGCAAGTCGGGGCGCGGCCCCTCGTACACCACCGTAATCCGCGGGCGCCCCGGATCTACAACGGCGTTGTGCAGGGCCTGGGCCAGGCCGCCTTCGGCGTCGATATCCTTCTGATCGCCGGGGACATGCGCCACTTCAAAGGTCAGGTACAAAGCATCCTGGTCGTACTGGATGGTATCGCCGATGACCGCGCCAGAAACGCGCAAATTGCGTCCGACGACGGCTTCGCCCTGCGTCGTTAGTTC
>WGAD01000161.1 GCA_015489255.1 Anaerolineales bacterium
CTTCAATGTCCAATACACGCCCACCCCGCTCTACGTCCAGCAGGAACACGATGTCCAGACCCGCGAAATCGCGCGGGCAGCCTTCAACGAATACGCCCGCGGCAACCTGGAGCTGGCGCTTTCGTACTTCCAGCAATTGGAAGAATACGATCCCAAAGCCACAGACGCGCCGTACTACCAGGGTGAAATTTACCGTCAGCAAGGTGATTACGAGGCCGCGCTCAAAGCCTACGATCGGGCGCTGGAAATCGACCCATACTTTGGCCCGGCCTACCTGGGGCGGGCCCTGGCCCTGTCTGCGCTCAACCCCAAGGCCAACACCCTCAACGACCTGACCCGCGCAACAGATTACGCCCCCGATTTCATCGATGCCTGGCTGGCCTTGGCACGCTACCGCCTGGACAAGAACCAGCCAGACTCGGCGCTGGAAGCCGTGCAAACCGCGCTCGAACTCAACCCCGAGGATGCCCGCGCCCATCTGCTGCGCGCCGAGATCGCGCTGGCCCAAGACGACGCCGAAACGGCGCTGCAAGAGGCGCAAATCGCCAATCAGCTGGACCTCACCCTGCTGGAGGCATATCGCCTGCTGGGACAAATCTACTTCGCTATCGGCGACCTGGAAGCGGCCTACGAGCCGATCCGCCTGTACACCACCTACCGCAACGACGACGCCGAGGCCTGGGCCATCCGGGCCGTTGCCGAAAACGCCCGCCAAAACTACGGAACCGCGTTGCAGGCTGCTAACCAGGCGTTGGAAATTGACGAACGTCTCGGGCTGGCCTACCACGCCCGCGCCGACGCCTACCTGGGTTTGGGCGAAGGGGCACTGGCAGAATACAATTACAAAACTGCCCAGAAGTTCTTCCCCCAATCTTTTGCCATCAGTTTGAGCATCGCCCAGGCGCAGGCCATGCAAGGCTCGCCCGGGAACGCCTATCAACAGGTAGAACGCTCCCGCCCGCTGGCAAAAACGGATGAAGAACTGATCCAGTACCACTACTGGCGGGCCTATTACCTGGAGGCCATCGACCGCCACGACCTGGCGCTGGAATCATGGCAGGCATTGCTGGAATACCCGCCGGAAATGGTGCCCGCAGAATGGCGGGAACAAGCCATTGAAAACGCCCGCGAATAGCCCCCGCCCCACAAAAACAAGCCCCCCGTACTGACGGGGGGCGTTTCTTTTTCATTCTGCCGGGTGGAAAACCGGCTGCGGGCTGTCCGTGCGGTTGAAGAAATCCGGCGGCAAGGGCAGGGGAGAGAATTGAGCGCCCGTTCCCAGCAGCCCAAAGGGCACCAGGTAGAGCTGCGTCTGCGAATCGGCCCCCAGGTTGATGTCCTGATACGCGAAGATCAGGTACAGCCCGTCCGGCGTCCAGCGGGCGTCGCGGTAACAACAGGAGGTGCCCAGGGGATCGAGCATCTGCGCTTTGTGCGTGTCCAGATGATAAGCATACAAATTGCCAAACCCGCCGTTTCGCCGGGCGCTGTGCAAGAGAAAACTACTGGACGCATCCCAGGAAAAATCGGGGATGGTGGGATCGTCGTTGTAGCCGCTCATCGTAAAGCGCTGGGCAGGGAACTCATCCAGGCGCTGAACATCGGCTTCCAGGCCGTCGGCGCAAGAACGCAGCCGGAAAACGCGGATCAGGTCCACGCGCCGCGTGCCGGAAACCCCGGCAAACCGCACGGCCATGCTTTCGTCATCTTTCCCCCAGCGCAAATCTTTGACGGCAATATCGGCAGCCACCCGGCACAAGGCCGCCGCGGCCACATCTGGGCGGGAACGCAACCCCGCCAGCAGCACCGGGTCGAAAGGCAAGATGTACAACTGGCGGTCGATGCTCAACGCCAGGCGCTCGCCATCGGGCGAAACCCGGGCGCCCTCGAACAATTGCACACTGGTCAGGCAGGTGAGAATATCTTCCCGCAAAGTAGATACACTGACCGTCTTCAGGCACAAACCGGAACGATACAACAGGCGGTCGCCATCCGGCAGCCATTGCAGCCCCGTCTTGGCGGCTCCGTCCAGCGTCAGCTGCCTCAGGTCGCTGCCATCCAGGTTCATCACCCAGATATCGTTGCGCGCCAGGAAGGCAACCTGGTCGGCGCCGCCGATGATCGGCGCAGTCGGCTGCGGTGTGGACGTTACCGTGGCCGTGGGGGTCCACGTCGGCGGCAGCGGAGAGGGCGAGGCCGTTGCGCCGGAGACAGTGGGAGGAGCGCTCGTCTGGGTGGCGGCCAGGATGGCCAGCGTCGCCGAGGGCGGTGGGAGCGGCGTTTGTTCCGCCAGTCCGCTGCGCCAGCGCCACAGGCCACCCAGAAACAGGCCCGCCGCCAGGACAAAAACGGCCAGCGCGCCGATCCACCAGCGGCGGCGAGGAGGCGCAGCCTCCGCCGGCTTGCCGACGCCGATCTGTGTGCGTTGCAAGGTGCGCTGCAAGGTGTCGTCGAGAGGGTCGTTCAGCGCCGCGCGCAACGCATTGACCATTTCCGCCACGCTGGCAAACCGTTCTTGCGGGTCTTTGGCCAGCGCACGCTGAATGACGTAATCTACCGCTCGGGGCAATTGCGGCTGCCGTTCGCTGGCGCTGGGAACCGGCTCGTTGACGTGTTTGAGCAGCAGGCTCATGGGCGTATCGGCCTTGAAGGGGACGTCGCCGGTGAGCATTTGGTACAGGATCACGCCCAGGGAGTAAATATCCGTCCGCCCGTCCACCTCGTGCCCCTGGGCCTGTTCGGGGCTGATGTACGTCGGCGTCCCGACGATCGCCTGGCCGGTAAGCGTGGTGGCCGTGTTTTTCACTTTGGCAATGCCAAAATCCGAAAGATACGGTTGACCGCTATGATCGAAGAGAATGTTGGCTGGTTTCAAATCACGATGAATGACCCCTCGAGCGTGCATCTCATCCAAAGCCGGCGCCAGACGTTCCAGAATGCGTACCGCTTCTTCCAGAGAAAGGGCGCCTGCCTTGATGCGGTCTTCCAGCGAACCGCCGTCCATATAGCGCATCACAAAGTACGGCTGCCCGTCCTCTTCTCCCACATCGTAAATGGGCACAATGGCCGGATGCTCCAGGGCGGCAATGGTGCGCATTTCCCGCTGAAAACGGGAAAGGAATTGCGGATCGTGCAGCAACTCACGGGGCAGGACCTTGAGGGCCACCGTCCGCCCGACACGCGGGTCCAACGCCCGATAGACCGTCGCCATGCCTCCGCGCCCGATCTCGCCAATCACCTGATAAGGGCCAAAATTCATCTTCTTATCCATAATATCAGTATATCACTGGCAGGCAAAAAAAGAAGGTGCTATAATCGGGGGCGCCCGCCCCAGTAGCTCAATTGGACAGAGCAGGACACTCCTAAGGTCAAGGTTGGGGGTTCGAGTCCCTCCTGGGGCACAATTTTTAGAATTTTCTCATTTTTCCCCCTTGTCAAATACGAAAAATGTGCTATCATGTATTCACCGTCGTCCGGGTGCCCCCCTCACCCAGACGGCGGTTTTTTTTGCCTGGGGGTATAATCAAGGCAGTTGCCTGGCTCGCTGCTCAGCGCGATGAAATTCCTCCGGCGTGTTGACGTTGACTGAAAACAGGCCTTCCGGGTCGAAGGCTTCCCATTGCGCCCGCTCGGCCTGTTCCACCTCCACACGATCGAACCAGGATATCATCCGCCGCTCGCCCGCGGCGATGGCTGCGCGCACCGCCGCCAGGCAGGTCTCGCGCCGATAGACCGCATGCAAGGGTTCCAGCCCGTGCGCGGAACGAGGGATGAAGACATCCTTCCCCGTGGCCTGCAACCGCTCCGCGCCGAACCGCAACAGGGCACCGTTGGCAAAAGGCATATCGCAGGCAACCAGGGCGAGGAAAGGCATCTCGGCGGCGGAAAGCGCCGTCAGCAGGCCGCCCAGCGCCCCCACCCCCGGAAGAATGTCGGTATAAAGGGGCAGGTTCAAAAAAGCATAATCCCGGGGGCGGTTGGTGGTCACAATCAATTCGTCGGCAAAGGGGCGCAGCCTTTCCACCAGCCGCAAGATCAACGGACGCCCGAGAAAGGGCATCAATGCTTTGTCTTGCCCCATGCGGCGCGAGGCGCCGCCCGCCTGAATAGAGATCGTCAACATGACGACATTATACGCGAGGAAGCCATGACCCTAGTGTCCGAAATTCTGGATGCACACACCGCGCCCGGACGCTTCTTCTCCCGCCAGGAGGGGAGCACCCTGCGTTGCCTGGCCTGCGCCCACCGCTGCCTGCTGCGCGAGGGACGGCGCGGCATCTGCCAGGTGCGCTTCAACGACGGCGGCGAATTGCGCGTTCCCTGGGGGTATGTGGCCGGGCTGCAAGCCGATCCGGTTGAAAAGAAGCCGTTTTTCCACCTCTTGCCCGGAAGCACCGCACTGACCTTCGGCATGTTGGGCTGTGATATGCACTGCGACTACTGCCAGAACTGGCTCACTTCGCAGGTCTTGCGCGACCCAGCCGCCAATTTGGCCCTCCGCTACCTGGAGCCGATCACCCCCGGGGAGATCGTCACCCTCGCCGGGCAGGTGGGGGCGCAGCTGGTGGTTTCATCCTACAATGAGCCGCTCATCACCGCAGAATGGGCGCAGGATGTGTTCCGCCAGGCCCGAGAGGCCGGTTTGAAGACCGCCATGGTCTCCAACGGCCACGGCACGCCCGAGGTTCTGCGTGCCCTGGCCCCCGTTCTAGATGCCATCAAAATTGATCTAAAATCCATGCAAGCGGCCCGCTACCGGCAATTGGGCGGCGTCTTACAGCATGTGCTCGATACCATTGCCCTGGCGCATGATCTCGGCCTGTGGGTGGAGGTCGTTACGCTGGTGGTGCCCGGGTTCAACGACAGCGCGGAAGAACTCTGGGAAACAGCCCGTTTCCTGGCCAGGGTTTCCCCCGATCTACCCTGGCATGTCACCGCTTTCCATAAAGATTACCGGATGCAGGAGGCCGAAAACACCCCCGCCGAAACCCTGCTGCGGGCCGCAGATATTGGGCGCGAGGCCGGGCTGCGCTATGTGTACGCCGGTAACCTGCCCGGACAGGTGGAAACCTACGAAAACACCCTCTGCCCTCACTGCCAGCAGCCGCTCATCCGCCGCCGCGGATACCGCATCCTGGAATACCGGCTCTCGACGGAGGGGCGCTGCCCCCACTGCCAGACGCCCATCGCCGGGCGCTGGTCGCATGCTCACTCCTCAGCCGGCGGCGCGGCCGGGCCGTAATCGAGCACTTCGCGCACCCCTGTTGCGCCCTGCGGGGCGCTGACAATGCCGCGTTCTTCCATCGTTTCCATCAGGCGCGAGGCCCGCGTGTAGCCGATCCGCAAACGGCGTTGCAGCATGGAGACAGAAGCCCGCCCCTGGCGGCGCACCAGCGCAATGGCCTCTTGCAAAAGGGGGTCTTCGTCCGTTTTTTCCATCTCTTCCCACAACGGCGCTTGCTTCAGCGGCAAGTCGTTGGCGGGCAAATCGTCCACGGCCCCGCCCGCCGGGCGCAAAGCAGATCGCCGGTCGCCGGCGGTCTGCGCCTGTTCTTGCCAATAAGTCACCAGACGACGGATCTCCTCGTCGGAGACGAAAACTCCCTGCAAGCGCACGGGTGCAGGCGCATCCGGCGCCTGGTAGAGCATATCGCCGCGCCCCAGCAGGCGCTCCGCCCCGGGCTGATCGAGAATGACCCGGCTATCCACGCCAGAGGCAACGGCAAAGGCGATCCGCGCCGGGAAGTTGGCCTTGATCAACCCCGTCACCACGTCCACCGAGGGGCGCTGCGTCGCCAAGATCAGGTGAATGCCGGTGGCCCGCGCCAGCTGCGCCAGGCGGGTGATGGCGGCTTCCGTCTCCGTGGGCGCCATCATCATCAAATCGGCCAGTTCATCGATCACAACCACGATGTAAGGCAAGGGGTCGCCGCCCTGTTTTTTCATGCGGGCGTTGTACCCCTCGATGTTGCGCGCGCCAATTTGAGAAAACTTGTGATACCGCTTGTCCATCTCGCGGGTCATCCATTGCAAAGCGCCGATCACGCGCTGCATTTCCACCACCACCGGTGCCAGCAAGTGCGGAACGCCGTTGTAATTGGTCAGTTCCACCCGTTTGGGATCAATCAGCAAGAGGCGCAGTTGTTCTGGCGTGTTGTGCAGCAGGAAGCTGGTCAGAATACTGTTGACGCACACCGATTTGCCCGAACCGGTCGCCCCGGCAATCAGCAGATGCGGCATGGCCGTCAGGTCGGCCACGCGGGGGTGCCCGGCCACATCGCGCCCGAGTGCAAAACGCAAGGGGTGCGGTTTGCGGCGGAAGAGATCGCTTTCCACAATCTCGCGCAGGCTAACGAGCGTCATCTCATCGTTTGGCACTTCAATGCCAATGTAACTGCGCCCGGGCACCGGCGCCTGGATGCGGATGCTCGGCGCCGCCAGGGCCAAGGCCAAATCATCGGCCAGGGAGACGATCTTGCTCACCCGCACCCGCGTACGCCCTTTGCGCGTCTCCAGGAAAAGCGGCTCGACGCCGAACATGGTCACCGCCGGCCCCCGGCTGATCTCCACCACCTGGGCCGGTGCGCCGAAAGAAGCCAGCGTATCTTCGATCAGGCGGGCGCGTTGTTCGGTGAATTCTTCGCTGATGACCGCGGCGCTGCCTTTTTCCAGGATGTGGGCCGGGTCGGGCAATTGCCAGTGAAAGGGAAGCGCCTCTTGCGGGGCCGCTGCGGCGGCCTGATCGGGCGGGGAATCGGCTTCTGCGCCGATCGGCATCCGTTCCATCGTCTGCGGCGCGCTATCCTGTGCGACAACCGGCCTGTGAGAACGCGGCGGGCGCAGACGCCGCGCCAGGTTTCCCCAAACCCAGCGGTTCCACCCCCAGAAGACCGTCAAAATGCGCATCACCGAGGTATTGAGCGCCAGCGCCAGGCTGATCAGCCCCCAGCTCAGCATTGCCACCCACGCCCCCGGGCCGCCCAGTCCGCGCCACAACAAGCGGACGAACAGGCTGCCCATCGCACCACCGCCCGCACCTTGCGCCGCCACGGTCTCTGCCGCGGTCACCGGGCCAGCCAGCCAGTGCAAAACGGTCAGC
>WGAD01000162.1 GCA_015489255.1 Anaerolineales bacterium
GTTCAATCTCTTCAATGGTAACTAAGGCGTATCGCAGATCTTCCCGCGCCACGTCCGTATCATTCGCCCGGGCTATGATTTGAATTACCGCCTCTAGAGCTGTAGAGCGATGCCTCGCATTTCTGATCTTTTTAACAGCGGACAGGGCATCCTTCGAGGCGCCGACTTGAGCCAGTACCTGAGCCACCACCTCCAAAGTTTTGGAGCGATAATTCGCATCTTCAATTCCTTCTGCGGCAGTCAAGGCCTGCTGCAGAACTCCCCAAGCACCTTTCACATCGCCAGCCCGAGCTAAAGCCTGTGCCACTGCAGCCAAGGGTTCGGCACAGTTGTAAGAATCTTCAATCCTATCGGCAGCGGTTAAGGCCAGCTGTAAGACTTCCCAAGCGTCCCTTGTCTCACCCCTCTGAGCCAGTGCTTGTGCTACCACCGCCAAGGCTTTAGAGCGATATTCCATATCCTCAATTCCCTCAATAGCTGCCAGAGCACCTGCTCGGTCGCCAATTTGGGATAATCCCCGGGCTATCAGTATAATAGCCTCAACACGACGCCATTCGCTTTCAATCCCCTCAGCGGCAGATAGGGCTTGATGCAAAGCAGCCCGGGCGCCCTCTATGTCGCCAAGATAGGCCAAGTCTTGCGCTGTCGCAGCCAATGCATCAAAGCGGTCATTCGCATCTTCAATTTTTTCAGCGGCGGTCAGGGCGCTATTTCTGTCACCCATTTGGGCCAAGGTCTGGGCTACTGCCGCCAGAGCTTTAGAGCGATAATTCACATCTTTAATCTCTTCAGCGGCCACTAAGATGTGCTGTAAATCTTGGTAGTCACCCACTTTGAACAGAACTTCGGCAATTGCTGTAAGAGCGTCAGCACGATGCCATTCGCTTTCATTCTTGTTAAGGGCAGATAAGGCTTCCTGCAAGACCTCCTGGAGGCCCCTTGTATCTCCAGATTTGTTCGAGGCTAGCGCCACTGCTGCAAGAGACTGAGAGCGATAGCCTATGTTTTTAATCTTTGCGGCGACATGCAGGGCTTTTTTCGTATCGCCGATTTGAGCCAAAACCTGTGCTATTATTGAAAGAACGTAAAAGTGATGCCATTTGCCTTCACTCTCTTCCACAGCAATCAAGGCTTGGGATATTGCTTTCCGGGCACCCTTTACATCGCCTACCTGGCTCAGCAGTTGAGCTACTGCCGCTAAGGCCTTGGCGCGATCATCAGCAGGGTACAATCTTTCAGCAATAGCCAAGGCACGCTGCAGATATCGGCGATCACCCGCGTGAGCCAGAGCTTGGGCTATTGCCAAAAGAACCTCCTCGCGCGCCCAAACGCTTTCAATTTTCTTGGCGGTGATTAAAGCGCGGCGCAGATCCTCTCGATCCCCAACCGGAGTCATAGTCTCTGCCACTATCGCTAAAGCTCTGGAGCGATGATATACATCCTCAATCTCCTTTACAGCAGCTAGAGCTTCTTTTTGATACCCTGCCTGGGCTAAGGCTTGGGCTACCATCAAAAGTGCCTCAGAGCGATACTTTGTCTCCTTGATCTTCTTAGCGATCACTAGAGCTCGCTGTAAAAAGTCCCACGCGGTGTCACTTTCGTCCACCCGCGCCAGTAGTTTGGCTACTGCTACAAGAGTTTTAGTGCTTCCCCATTTGCTTTCAATCCGCTCGACGACAACCAAGGCGCGACGTAAAGCCTCTCGTGCTCGCTCGCTCTCCCCTCGCTCGTACAGGCACCCACCAATCTGCTGGTAGGCTTCGGCTTGTTTATCGGGATCGGTGATCATGGCAGCATAACGCAGAGCGCGGTCAGTCTGGCCCAGCAAGACCATCGCCTCCAGGGCCTCCACAGGCACGCTGGTCGCCAGGGTGCGCACCGTGGCGTAGAGCAGGCTCCAGGCCACGACTTGGGGCAGGTGCTCCGGGCGTTTCGCTTCCAGCACCCGCGTCTCGGCCTGCGTCAGGGCGCGCTCCACATTGGCGGCGAACAGGCTGCGGCTGGGGTCGTGATCCCGGCTGGCGGTGTACCAGGCGGGGTTTTCCACCAGGCGGGCCAGGGCCTCCAGGTCGCCCGCCTGCGCCAAATGCACGCTGGCGTATTCCAGCAAATAGCGAGGCACGGCCTCGGATTTCAAGGTGCCCCGCTCCAGACGCTCCAGCACACGCTGTGCCCAGGCCACGAAGCGGGCTTCGATGGCTTGGGCTTGCCGGCTCAGCATATCTTCGCGGACGTATTGGCCCAGTTTGGGGTGGCTCAGGGTGTAGCCCTGTTGGCGGTTGCCCACCACGAAGCGGGCGATGGGGTGCAGGGCTTCCGCCAGGGTCAGGGGATCCAGGTCGGCCTGAGGAGCGGCCAGGGCCAGCAGGTCGTCCTGGGTGAGCGGCCCGAGGGCGCAGGCCAGCAAATAGAGCACTTCACGCACGGCCCGCTCTTTGAGGGGCGCTTTCTCGCCCCACTGCTTGCGCTGATCCTCCCACCAGCGGTCGAAATAACCGGCGTAGCCGGGCCGAATCTCGCGGAGATCCGCGGGCCGCAGGCGGGCGGCCTCTTCCCCCCGCGCCCAGAGGTCATCCACATACAGGCGCACCAGCAAGGGGTCGCCCTCCGTCAGGCGGTGCAGTTCGGCCACAATGTCCACATCGCGGCCCAGTTCGTCCAGGGGGAAGCCCATGGACATCAGGGCTTCGGCGATTCCCTGGCAGGTCAGGCCCTCCAGGACCATAGCGCGGCCCCGGCCCCGCTGCCAGTTGAGGGCCTCCAGCCAGGCCTCAGGTGTGGGGCGGTTGGCCGTCAGGCGGGCGCTGACCACCACGCGCACCCGCTCGCCGGGCCGGGCAGGGAACAGATCCGGCCCGGCGCTCCAGCCGGTGGCCTCGTCCAGCCCGTCCACGATGACCACCACCCGCCGACCCTGGGGCGGGGCCTGGCGCAAGGCTTCCGCCACGAAGGCGCGCCACATCTCCGGCGTTTCGTCCTTCTCGGGCGGCTTTTTATCGTAAGCGCGGGCCAGTTGGGCGGCCAGGATGGCGAAGGCCACTTCAGGCAGGTGGGTGTTGAAGCGCAGGCTCACCGGCGCGAAGACTACGGTCAGGTCGTCCCGCCGTTGCAGGGCGGCGGCCCAGCGGGCCAACAGGGCGCTCTTGCCCCGGCCTGCCGGTGCGGCGAGCAGCAGGTAGGGCGGGGCAGTTTCGTCCTCCAGCCAGGCGCTCAGAGCGCGCAGTTCCCCCCGGCGGCCGCCAAAGGGCACGGGGCGCTCTGGCGCACCCAGGTACTCATCCAGGAAGTTCTCCACCCGGACGGCGTAGTCGGTGGGCAGGGCGCGCACGGGCGCGGCGAAGTAGTTGACCGTGTTGTGATCGCCGGTGACGATGACGGCCTGGCGCACATCCCCGGCGATGCGCACGCTGCGCCCGGCGGCGCGCAGGGCGGCGGTGTGTTGCTCGCGCAGGGCGGCCAACAGCGCCTCGGTGTTGGCGGCGATGCGCTCTAAGGCGCGGCTGTCGAAGATCGGGCGCAGAGCCTCCTGGCGGCCCAGTTCGTCTTCCAGGTCGCGCAGGAAGTCGGCCAGGGCCTGGGCGGCCTCTTCTTGGCGCCGTTCGCCCACACCGGGCAGTTGGGCGGCCCAGGCCGCGGCCAGGCGGCGCGGGTCGGGCGCGTCGCGGCGGGTGAGCAGGCGCGCCAACTCCCGGCTCACCTCGTCGCGGGTGAAGAAGGCCTCATCCATAAGGGCCTGTGCCCAGTTGGGGTGGGCGTCGGCAAAACGCGCGATGGCCCGCAGCAAGGCGGCCTGGAAGGCCAGGCGGGCGGGTTCGCGCTTCAGCCAGGCGCGGGCTTTGGCTCCGACCTGCCCGGCGGCCAGGTCGAAGACCTTTTCCGTGACGACTTCCACCAGTTTGGCTAACGCAATGGTGCTTAGCGGCTCCATGGGCATTTTTCCCTTGTGCTGTTCCCAATACCTACGGCAAGAAAGGCTGAAACGTTGCCCGGCGCATCAGGCTGTTCCTGCTTGGATGTTTCAACTGCGTTCATCGTCCAGCAATGCTTCGCTTAGCCCGTTGGCTACCATCCGGATTTGTTCAACCACGGCTTCCAGGTCTTCCAAAATTTCCTGCGCCAGCACATCGGGGTCGGGCAGGCTGGCAGTTTCTTCCAATGACTCATCCCGCAGCCAGAAAATATCCAGGTTGACCTTGTCGCGGGCCATGAGTTCGTCGTAGGTGAAGACGCGCCACCGCCCCTGAGGGTTGGTTTCCGGATGCCAGGTAGGCTGCCGGGCATGGCGGTTTTCAGGGTGGTAGCGTTCCACGAAATCCCGCAAATCATCGTAGGTTAACGGTTTTTCCTTGAGGGTGAAGTGTTTGTTGGTGCGCAGGTCATACACCCAGAGTTTCCGTGTCCAGGGTTCCTTGCTGGCCGGTTTGCGGTCAAAGAAAAGCACATTGGCTTTGACGCCCTGGGCATAGAAAATGCCGGTGGGAAGCCGCAGCAGGGTGTGCACATTGGCCTGTTGCAGCAAGCGGCGGCGCACGACCTCGCCCGCCCCGCCTTCAAAAAGCACATTATCGGGCACGACCACCGCGGCGCGGCCATGCTGTTTGAGCAGGCTAAAGACGTGTTGCACGAAGTTGAGTTGTTTGTTGCTGGTGGAAACCCAGAAATCGTCCCGCACAATGTTCTGAGATTCCCGGCGGATTTCCCCTTCGTCGGTGATGTAGGTCACGCTGGATTTTTTGCCGAAGGGCGGGTTGGTGAGCACCATGTCGAACCATTCGCCGGGGTGCTTGGCCAGGCTGTCGGCTACATGGATGGGGCAGTGTGCCAGATCGTGGCCGATGCCGTGCAGGTAAAGGTTCATGATGCACAGGCGGGCGGTTTCGTTGACGATTTCCCAGCCGTGCAGCGCCTCGTTTTGCAGGAAGTGCGCCTGCTCACGGTCCAGAGGGAAGTGGTCCAGAATGTGCTGATAGGCAGCCAACAGGAAGCCGCCGGTGCCGGCGGCAGGGTCTACGATGCGCATCCCCGGTTCGGGGCGCATGACTTCCACCATTGCCCGAATGAGGGGGCGCGGCGTAAAGTATTGCCCGGCACCGGATTTGACATCCTGGGCATGTTTTTCCAGCAAGCCCTCGTAGATCGCGCCTTTGACATCTACCCCCAGGCCGGTCCAGGTTTCGCCGTCAATGAGGTTGATGAGGCGGCGCAGTTTGGCGGGGTCCTGGATTTTGTTCTGCGCCTTGCGGAAGATGCAGCCAATAAGCCCCTGGCGGTGCCCCAGTTCGGTCAAGGTGCGGCGGTAGTGGGCTTCCAGTTCGGCGCCTTCCAGATTGCGCAGGCTGGCCCAGTTGTGTTCCGGCGGGATGGCACCCGGCTCGCCCAAGGTCTGGGCGCGTTCGTAGTCCATTTTCAGGAAGAGCAGATAGGTCAACTGCTCCAGGTAATCGCCGTAGGAAACGCCGTCATCGCGCAGAACATTGCAGTAGTTCCAGACACGCTGGACAATGGCTGAGGTGGTGGTCATGGCTGCTCCTCGCAGGCGTGAGGTAAATTTGACATCGGAGTGCAAATCCTGTACAATAAAGGTGCCGGGGACGAAATTCGGCTCCATGCCGTGTGATTGGCCGACTGCGGTCGGTGCAGTCCTATATCCCCGGAAGTTTTACTCCTCAAAGGCCGCTAACGTGAGCGGCCTTTTTTGATTGTAATACGCGCCGTAGGGGGCATTACGGGTGTCGTCAATATCGTGCACCAGGCGGAAGGCAGGCCACAAGTACCGCAGGTATCGCTCTTCGTGCCGCTCATAGAAGCGTTGCAAAGCCCACAGGAAATAGTCTACTGCCTGCAGTCCTCCGGTGTTTTCAGGGCTTCCGACGACAACTTGAATGACCGATTGGCTTTTGATGCCCCATTTTTGGTAAAAACGCTCCCGTGCCTGTTCCAACGCCTTTTTCAAAGCCGCAGTGCGGTCGGAGCGGCCGCGGCGGGAGAAGCAAATCACATATTCGTCTTCCTTGTGGAGCCTGTCACGAAAGAGACGCCGTATCAGGTAGTCGTAGAGTTCGTTGGGATGGTATCGGTAACCGGGGTCGTGAGCGTTGCGCTGGTGCACATAATTCACTACTTGTTGTTTGTCTTTGACCACCGCAAAGAAGCGCAGCCTCTCTATGCTGCGCAGCAGAGCGAAAACCTCGCGCCGAACCTCGGGCAGGTCATCCTTGGCGTGAAAGGCCAGGGCAGTTTTGCGGGCTTCGGGTTGCATGGAAGGGACGTTCTGGAAGTAAGGATCGGCCAGCAGGTGGGCGCGCAGGGCTTCCATTTGGGTGTGCAGGCTGGCCGGGTCGGGGACATCCAGCAGGCCCAGAATGAAGTAACGGGAACAGCCGGGCGTGCCCACGCGCGCTTCGCCGTGGCGGCCAAACAGCACGCCGTCGCCGGCTTCGTCTACGAAGTAATAGCGGCGAGAAGAAGATGTGGAGGGTGGATTGCAATTCATTGGGGGCTCTCTGAGGGTGAGGTGGTTTGTTGTATCAGACGCCAAAGTTCCTGCGCCCACGGGTCGGAAGCAGTCGCGTCGGGGTTATAGCGATCCAGGTGCCAGCGCAGTGGGTGGGCGGCGATGTAACGGCGGATGGCGTCCAACGCCCGTTCATCGCGGATGATGTGTTCGTAGTAGTTGCGTTGCCAGACGGGGGTGCCGGGCGTGCCCCGCAAGGCGTTGATGCGTTTGGTGACGGCGGATTTGAACCCGCGCACAATGGCGCCCAGGGACCGCGGCGTGACATTGTTGGACGTGATGCCCCGGGGTTGGGTGTTGGTTGTAGGGGCGCAGCGGCGCTGCGCCCCTACCGCGCGATGTGCCATGCACGGGGCATCGT
>WGAD01000163.1 GCA_015489255.1 Anaerolineales bacterium
GGCTTCGCATTCACGGCGCAGCACGTCGAGCCATTCGCTCATGGGCGCGCCTCCCCATTGGGCCAGACGACTTGGTTGAGATTGGGGTCGAACACTTGCTTGACCCGTTGCACCATGGGCGCGCGCGGGCCGGTGTCCATGCTGGGTAACAGCCGATAGCGGGCCGGCTGGCCGGGCATGGGCTTGGTTTTGCGGACCAGGTATCCCGCCTTTAACAGGTGTTTGATGTAGTCTTTGGCGTCTTCGGGATTGACGTTGTGCTCTTCGGTGCTGGCCGCTACGGCCAGGTCGCGGTAGTCGAAGTCGCCGAGGATGCGCATGGTGGTCCACATTTGCTCCCGCGCCCGACCTTGGGTGACTGGGGTGCCGTCTCGGCGTACCCGCGGGGTCTCGATACCGGTGTCGCGCACCAGTTCCCAGCGGTTGGCGGCATAGCGGCCGCTGGCGTCGCCCTGGCGCGGCCGTTTTGGCAGCCGGCGCAAATACCCGGCTCGCTCCAGACTCACCACATAGGTGCGGATGGTATCGGGGTGGGTGCGCACGCGCCGCGGTTGTTTGCTCATCACATGGTGTTCGAGTTCGGCCAGGGTGAACACGCGCAGTGCGCGAATGGCGATCCAGATGGCGTCGCGGCCGCTGGTCGCGCCGTCGGCGCGGGTCAGATCGACGGGTTTGCGGGCCATCAGAACACCCTCCTGGCGGGCGCTTCGCCGGTGTAGAGTTCGCGGTCTCCCCAGGTCTTGGCGTCGATCTCGTCCAGGCCCAGCACCCGGGCTTCTTGCGCCACCAGGTGGATGTTCACGCAGATCCGCCGGGTGGTGCGGCGGCTCACTTCGGTGATGCGCTTGAGCAGGTCGTCGGCAATCCGCACGTCAGGGCTATAGAGTTTGGCCAGTTGGGCGACGTCGGCGTCGTTGGCCGGTTGCGCCGGCTCCCAGCGCAACACCCGGTTGTGAAAACGCTCCCAGCGCTTGAGCTTGGTGGGTAGCTGCTCTTCGCCGATCAGCAGGATGGGGGCGTTGGAGCCTTCGTAGATGTCGCGCACGATTTCCACCGTGCTGGCTTTGACGATGTGATCCATTTCGTCGATCAGCAGCGGCCTGCCGGACAATGCCAGCTGTTCGCTGATCTGTTCGACCATGCTCGCCAGGGTGCCGTGCGCCGCCAGCCCGATTGATTTGAGGATGGCGCGCAGCAGATCGGAGCGCGACCAGGCCGATTTGCATTCGATGTAGTAGGCGCGGCGCTTGTTGGCCACATAGGCCGCCGCCACCGACTTGCCGTAACCGGAGGGACCGTACAGAGCGCCGATGCCGGGCAGGAAGTCCGGACGGCTGATCAGGTGTTCCATCAGCCGGTCGCATAGCGCGACGTTTTGCAGCGGCGCGGTGGTACCCGCCGCGGGGAGATTGACGGTTTTGCGCTTTTCTGTCATCGTTACCTCGCTTGTTGAAGTTCTCGCCCCCTCTTCGGGGGCATTTTTTCTTTACAAACCCAGCCCGAATTCTGCGAAGTCTTCGAAGAATTCCCGCATTTGCCGGTATTCATCGGTCTTGATGTAGCGGTGATAGCGAGCGCGTTCTTCGGGATCGACCGGGTCGCCGGCCTCGATGCGCTTTTCGACCCGTTGCCAGTAGGCAAACCGGCTGCGCGGGTCGCTCATGTCCACCACTTCACCCGGCTGTTGCTCCAGTTCCCGTGCCAGCTCGGCCTGGCGGGCCGCGATTTCGGCCTGGTCGCGCTCGCTCAGAGAGGGGAGGGGGGCTGGCCGGGCGCATTGTGGGTCGGGGTGCATTGGGCGCACGACTTTGGATTCGGGCAGGGGTGACGCAGCGGCCGGAGGGAGTCGTCGTTGCAATTCCGCCTGGGTCATGCGCACCTGAGCTGCCAACATCGCTTTGGCGGCTTTCAGCATTTGCTTGCGAGCACGGTTGTGGGCCCGCGCGGCCTCGGTGTCGCCGAAGGCGGTGGCCTCGATGCAGGCGGCTGGGCAGATATACCGGCCGTCCAGGGTGTAGGCATGCACGATGCCGTGAAGATCCTGCGGGTCGAAGCGCACCACGATTTTGTGGCCGTAGTAATCCACCAGTTGGGGGGCACTGTATCGGTTGCGGCCCACGCCAGCTGCGGCACCGGCGCTGAGGGTGAAGGTGCCGTCACGCTGTACCGGAATGGCTTCTGCCGCCAGCAGCCACAGGCGGCGTTGCTCGTCGGTGGCCTTGCGGATGGGCGCCTTGGTGTAGGATCGCTCGAACGCTTGGTCGAAGCTGAGCCGGCCGCCGCAGACCTCGGTCCGCCGTCCTGGCTGGGCATTCCAGGCCGCCACTTCCGATACCAGGACTTCCAGGAATTTTTCTAGCGGGATGGCTCGGCTGCCATAGTTCTCAGGTTTGGCGTCGGTGGCATGGCCGGTGTAGGCACCCGTCAGCGCCGGGTGCTTGTCCACCACTTCGCCAATGCCGCCTACACCAAAGGCACGCTCCACCGGTTTGGCCTGACCGTGGCCTTTGCCCTTGTGCACGCTGGTCCAGTGCACCTGGATGCCGAGCAAGGGGAACAGGCCTAGTGGGTCGTCGGCCTTGATCTTGAAGCGATAGCGGTTGCGCACTCCACCGGTCATCCATTTATTGGCGGCAGCCCGGGTGTTGTCGATGGTCACGTGCTCGGGGATGCCGTAGGTCTCGACAAGATCGCCGAAGCTGGCGCGGATCAGGTCTGTGTGCTCGGTCACGTCGGTGCGGAAGGCCAGGATCTTGCGGCTGTATACGTCCTGCCAGAACCAGGTCTTGGGGCGCTCAATGGTGCCGTCTGGCCAGCGCACGAATACGTTGTGTTGATAACCATCACCGTTGATCCATTCCAGCGCGCGCAGATTGCGCACGCTGCGCTCTTGAGCCGGGTACAGCCGCATGAGGGCCTGTTCGCCCTGGCGCGCCAACACTTGCACGCTGCGAGGGATCTCGCATCGCACCCAGCGCTCCACTGTGCGTTTTGACGGGATCTGCCAGCCGTGCGCGTCGGCGGCGCGCTGTAGGCGGCGGTAACAGGCCGCGATCGAGGGGGCCTCTAGCCGCAGATAATCGGCCTTGAAGAATTCCCAGGCGGCTGGATCGAATGTTGCTTTGACCGCTCTGCCGGCGTGACCAGGCACCAGCACGGCCAGCCAGTCGCTCCGATCGAAATGCTTGACACCGGGTTTGCCAGGCTTGCCGTGATACCAGTTCTGAATGGTCCGCCAGCTAAGCCCTTCGTGCTGGTCAGCTACCAGGCGCATGGCCTCCGGCAACGGGGTGCCGTGGTCGGCCAGTGCCATGACTTGCAGCAACACATTTAGCCGCTCGCGCGCTTTCTCTTTCTGCTTTTCGGTCTTGCGTTCAAAATTGGCCCACAGCGCTTCGCGATCATAGTGGGGTGTTTTTTCGTCTGCTGCCGAAAGCGGCGGCGGTAACTTCATTAGCACCGCTTGTTGCACCGCCTCCGGCAGCGAGTCGAAGGGAAAACGCTTGGCCCGGCCTCCGCGCACCGACACCTCTTCGTAGGGCCAGGATTCGCGATTGGCGCGCCTGACAGCATTGCTCCGGTCTACCCCAAGGGCTTCTGCGATTTGTCGGATGCTCAACAGGTCGTATTCAACGCCCGTCAACTGGGTCATTCCCCTTCTCCCAACAGTTTCTTCAGCTCGCGGATTTGCTGGTCGATCCGTTGCTTCATTACCAGCATCTGCCCCAGCTTTTGGGCCATCGTTTCCCGTCCGTAGGCCACCCGTCCCCCTCGTTTCTCTGCCAACCAGTCGGTCAGCTCGTGACTACAGGCGACCTCTTCCAGCAGCGGTACCCGATACAGCGGAATGTTGTGGTCACTCCGCGCTGGGCTGGCCCAGGCGTCCAGCATGTGTTTGGATACGTCCTCGCCCGACAGTCGGCTCATCTGCGCTGCGATTTCCCAGCGGTCTGCCGGGCAGGCTTTGAGCATCTCGCTGACGAGATGGCTCACTTGAAAGGCGTAGTCGGCTTTCCCGGGACGGTGGCGCTCGGGCTGCGGAACCAGGAACAGGTCGTCGGTGAACGGGTCGCGGCGGTGGTTCATGTCAATCCTCCACCTTAGGTTTTACGTGGCGGCGACGCCGGCGCCTGTTAGACTTCTCCTTACGCGCCGCATAGCGACTCGGCCAGATTTCTTCAGGCCGCACGCCGATCGCCTCTGCGATCAAGCGCTCGCCCTTCGGCCACGGCTTATGGATCGCATAACTGACGGTCGTTGGCTGGGCATAGCCATGGCGGATGGATAGTTTTCGCAGCGTCCAACCCGCCTTTCGCAGGGCGCAGACGATGTCGGCCGGATGCCAGTCCTCTAGGGGCTGTTTTTTGGTGCGGTTGATCTCGTTCATGGCAGGAAACAATACGCACAAAAGCGCGGTATGTCAACACGCATTAGAGCGCACCTCTTTTTGCGTGCTTCAAAAGCCGGTTGAAAACTTAAAAAATGCCGAAAAAACAGAAACTAACGAATGATATTAGCCAAACAAAAAGCTGTGCATCAGGAGCACCGCTTAGGCAAGAGAAAGTTGTGCAGGAGAAAAGTGGCGTGGGAGAGCGGCTAAAGCGTGTTAGAGAAGAACTAGGGTACACGCAAAAAGACATAGCTGAGGCGGTAGGTGGCAAATTGCGCTCATGGCAGGACTACGAGGCTGGAAAGAAAATGCCTGGCGGCGGTGTAATCATGGGTCTATCCAGGCTTGGCATTAATGCTAACTGGGTGCTCACTGGAGAGGGCCCCATGTACCGCGAGGCTGCTCCAGACCCCCATCAACAGCAGATTGAACGGGACCTGAACCGACTTGAGCACGAGATCGAAGAATGGGAAGCGCCGCCCAAAGTGGCGCAAGAACCTGAAAAATATACGGTAGAACGGCGTCTTAAAGAGATCTCAGAAGATCCTGATGCCCAGCCCAGGCAGCGTGCCCGGGCCGACACCATGCTCGCCTTGGCGTTTCAAGACGAAGTGGCCAACCGTAGGCGTGCAGCACGCACGCAGGAAGCACTACAGCGCTTCCGCCACGCGAAAGCGGACTTACAACAAGCATTTGAGATCTCCGGCTATCGCCCACCCCAGATCATCGCCGACGCGCTTTATAACGCTTACCTAGGTGGCGCCATCACCATTGAGGGTATCCTGCTCCTCCTCGATGCCCTCCAACGCCAGAGCGCACAGCACGATTGATCGCATTTCGTTCGACGCTTTCCCGCTGTTGATGCTGAATGTGGCTCCCTATCGCATTTTGCCGCCACTCGTTCTGGCAATCTTAACGATACCGTAACCCTCTGTTTTTCTTGCCACATCCCACATAGACCCTCCCTGTCCCACCACATCCCTTTTCATCGCAATATCAGTGTCTCCCCACAGCCATCCCGCCATTCTCCCGCTCTGACTCTCTCCTGGGCCGATATTCTCTGCCACCACCCCTCGGAAGCGTACCCCTCAAGTGCTGTTGTAACGGTTGCAAAAAATACAAAGATCAACAAGTTAAGAATGCGGCTTGGAGATTGTTCGAATGTTGTGTTGACCACCGGATGGTCATCGTGAACCTTCGGGGCGCTTGCGGGTGTCAAGCGACACCAAGAATTGACCCCCCAACGACATCCAGAATTGACCCCCTGTTTCACTCAGACAAGGTTGTGGGTTGGGGATGGCTCCCCGGGTTTTCTCCAGGTGCAGCCAAGGGCCTGAGCAGGCCGGAGCGGCGCTTTTCGCGCAGGCGGTAGCTGTCGCCCCGGATGGTCAGAACCTGGCTGTGGTGGAGCAGTCGGTCGAGGATGGCGGTGGCCACCACGGCATCGCCGAACACCTCGCCCCATTCGCTGACCGCGCGGTTCGAGGTGACCAGCAGGCTGCCCCGTTCATAGCGGCGCGAGACCAGCTGGAAAAACAGATGGGCGGCCTGGGGCTCGAGCGGCAGGTAGCCCAGCTCGTCGACGATCAGCAGCTTGGGTTTGCTGTAATGGCTCAGCCGCTCCTCGAGCTTGCCGGCGGCGTGTGCCTGGCTGAGGCTGCTCATGAGGGCGACGGCGGTGATGAACAGCACCGAGTAGCCGCGCTCAATGGCCTCGCGGCCCAGGGCCACGGCCAGATGGGTCTTGCCCACCCCGGGCGGGCCGAGCAGCAGCAGGGCATCGCCGTTGGCGATCCAGCGTCCGGTGGCCAGTTCCCGCAGCTGGCCGGGATCGATCAAGGGCTGGGCCTCGGTGTCGAAGCCCTCTAGGGTGCGCACATAGGGGAACTTGGCGATCTTCAGCCCCATCTCGATGCGCCGCTGGTCCTTACGCTCGATCTCGCTGCGACACAGGAAGTAGAGGGCTTCGCGCAGGTTCAGCTCGCGCCGGGCGGCCTCGTCGAGCAGGCTGTCGAGACGGTCGCGGATCGCGGTCAGGCGCAGCCGGGTGAGCATGGCGGGCAGTTCGTCGAGTGTCTCCATCACCAACGCCCTCCCACGACCGCCTCATAGTCGCTCAGCGGGCGCTGCAGCTCGCCCTCGGGCACCGGGGGCAGGGGGGCAGAGGGGATGTCGACCACCCGTTGGTGGGCGACGATCCCCTCCAGGTGCGCCGGATCGATGCAGCGCTGGCGCTGTCCTATCTGCTCGGGATGGCAGGCCACCGCCTCGCTGCCGTGGTAGATCCGTACCTGTCGCTCGGCGATCTGCACCCGGACGGTCTCGCCGATCAGGCGCCAGGGAACGCTGTAGTGGTGGGTGTCGACCTCCACACAGGCGTCGCTGTGGACCCGGCGGGTCAGCTCGCGCAACTGCAGGAAGGGTGGCTTGGCATTCAGGGGCGCCAGGGCGGCCGCCTCGCCGGCCTCGAAGCGGTCGATCGGGCGCTCGCCGGTGGTACCGTGCCGGCGCCGGTCGGCGATCTCACGCGTCCAGCGTGCGAGATGGGCCTCCAGCTGGGCCCAGCTGTCGAAGCGCCGTCCGGCAATGGCGTTGTGCTTGACATAGCCGACGCCCCGCTCGTCCTTGCCCTTGGTACGGGCCCGGTAGGGGGCACAGGCCTTGGGTTGGACACCCCAGTAGCGGCAGAAGGCATGAAAGCGCGCATTGAAGCGGACTTCGCGGGTGGCCGGATCATGGTGATCAACCAGGGGCCGGGCATTGTCTACCAGCACTTCGCGAGGGATACCGCCAAAGTGCCGAAAGGCCCCTTCCAGGCCACTCAACCAGGCCGACTGGCGCTGATGGGCGAAGGCCTGCACATACAGGCGCCGGGAGTAGCCCAGGGTGGCCACGAACAGGTGCACCGTGACCGCCTCCCCGGCGATCCAGACGCGGCGCTGGCCGAAGTCGATCTGCAGCTGGCGGCCCGGCTCGGTCTCGAAACGCACCGTGGCGCGGGCCTCGGCCCGCAGCTGCTGGCGCAGCGGCGCCACGGCGCGCTCCACTGTGCGCAACGACACCGACACCCCCAGCTCGTCGAGCAGTTCCTGACGGACCACCGCCGCGTTGCCCCGGTACTGGTGGAAACGCTCGGCCAGCCACATCTCCAGCCCCGCCAGCTTGCCGCCCCGGGATGGCGTCTTGTAGGCACACCAGCCGCCCTGACGCAGGTAACGGCGCACCGTGTTCCGGCTCATCCCCAGATACACCGCGATGCGCCGCGTCCCCCAGCCTAGACGATGCAGGGCCAGCACCGCCTCGACTTCTTCTGGCAACTTCATCTTCACCTCCCGTTGCACCCAATCCTGGGGCCGGAAGGTACCTCCTGACAGCTCGTTCATCTTGATCTCCTCTCTTCGAGAGGGGTCATTTCTTCGTGTCGTCAGGGGGTCATTTTTGTGTGTCGTCTGACAGCGGGAGCGTACA
>WGAD01000164.1 GCA_015489255.1 Anaerolineales bacterium
CCTCAACGCCCTGATCGACAATTATCCGGGCAAAGCCGCCTTCAACCAGGCCATCGACGAACTGCAAGCGCAGGTGATCGCCGAATTCGTCAACCCCGAAGACCCGCAAGCGCCGGACGAAAGCGCCCTGAAGAAAGCCTTCCACGCCGCCGAAAAAGCCATCATCCGCGAGCGCATCCTGGCCGAGGGCAAACGCCCCGATGGACGCGGCCCGACGGACATCCGCAACATCTGGTGCGAGGTAGACTACAGCCCCCGCGCCCACGGCTCGGCCATCTTCACCCGTGGCGAAACGCAGGTGCTGACCCTGGCCACCCTCGGCACCCTGGGCGAAGCCCAAATGCTCGATACCCTCAACCCGCAAGAAACCAAACGCTACCTCCACCACTACAACTTCCCGCCGTTCTCCACCGGCGAAGTGCGGCCGCTGCGCGGCCAAAGCCGCCGCGAAATTGGCCACGGCGCCCTGGCTGAGCGCGCGCTGGAACCCGTCATCCCGCCGGAAGAAGAATTCCCCTACACCATCCGCCTGGTCTCCGAGGTGATGTCCTCCAACGGCTCCTCCTCCATGGCCTCCGTCTGCGGCTCCACCCTGGCCCTGATGGACACCGGCGTGCCCATCAAGGCGCCCGTCGCTGGCGTGGCCATGGGCCTGGTGACCGACGGCGACCGCTACCGCGTGCTGACCGACATCCAGGGCATGGAAGACCACCTGGGCGACATGGACTTCAAAGTCGCCGGCACCGACAAAGGCATCACCGCCCTGCAAATGGACATCAAAATCGCCGGCCTCAGCCGCCAGATCATGGAAGAAGCCCTGGCGCAGGCCCGTAAAGCCCGCCTCTTCATCCTGGACAAGATGATGGCCGTCATCGCCGCCCCGCGGCCCGAACTGAAACCGCACGTGCCGCGCATCACCAGCATCAAGATCCCGGTCGACAAAATCGGCGCCGTCATTGGGCCGGGCGGCAAAGTCATCCGCGGCCTGCAAGCCGAAACTGGCACCACCATCGACATCGCCGAAGACGGCACGGTCTACATCGCTTCTACCGACGCCGCCGGCGCTGCCGCAGCCGTGGAACGCATCAGCCTGCTGACCGAAGAACCCGAGGTCGGCCACATCTACACCGGCAAGGTCGTCCGCACCACCGATTTTGGCGCCTTCGTCGAAATCCTGCCCGGCACCGACGGCATGGTGCACATCTCCCAGCTGGCCAGCGACCGCGTCAACAAAGTGGAAGACGTGGTGCAAGTCGGCGACGAAATCACCGTCATGGTGACGGCCATCGACTCCACCGGCCGCATCCGCCTTTCGCGGCAGGCCGTCCTGGAAGGCTGGACGGCGGAAGAAGCCCGCGAACGCGATAACGGCGGCAAGCGCGGCGGGGGCCGCAACAACAACCGGCGCAGTGGGAGCCGTGGCGGGCGCGGAGGCCGCGACCGCCGCCGCTAGGCGCAAATACCAACCCGTCCCAAACAGGAAGATGGCGAACCCATCTTCCTGTTTTTTCTTACAATCTGATGAAGTCTTTCTAACGTCTTTCATATCCGCCAGGGATTATAATGAGCATGTCCCCAAATCTCACACAAGGAGCAAGCGCCATGCAAGAATCTCAAGAACGACTGGCACAATTGCAGGCTGTCAAAGAACAGCGCAAAAAGGGTGAGATCGACATTATCCCCTACTACAAAGCCCTGCTGGGCATCCTGGCCGACACCGTGCAAAACCTGCGCGACGAAGACATCAACGAACAAGACGCCAAAACCCAAATCCCGCTCATCCTGCTTTTCCTGGACGAGCAAATCTCCAAGCTTTCCGGTCGCGGCGGCTGACCCTCACTCGCCCACGACAAGGCGCCCCTTGCGGGCGTCTTTTTGCTTGAAACGATATAATGGAGGCATCTTTCCCGGCCTCAGACAGGCCGCCGGACGCAGAAAGGAAACCGCCGATGCGCTTCGCATGGATGTTGCTGCTCTTCTGGCTGACCGCCTGCAACCTGCCCGCCGCAGCGGGCAGGTTGCAGGCGGTCAGCCAGAAGAGCAGCAACA
>WGAD01000165.1 GCA_015489255.1 Anaerolineales bacterium
CAGATGTGTATAAGAGACAGATGTCACGTTTACCGAGGATGGCCGCACGTTCAACAGCGAGGCCGAGCTGGCGGTTGCCCACGCTTCCGTGCCCGATCTGACGATCGGCCCGGACGGTCAGCTGTGGATGTATTACGTCAACGGCATTCCTGGACAGCATGGCATTTTCGTTTCCCGGCGGACGGAAACGGGCGCCTGGGAGACGGTCGGCTGTGTGACGCTGGACGGCGCTTTCAACGGCAATGCGGTCGATCCCAATGTCACCCGCCTGCCAGATGGACGTTACCGCCTGGTGTACTTCGAAGGAAACTTTGTTTCGCAAACGTTGGCGCCGGGCGACCCAAACCCCATTTACAGCGCCATTTCGGAGGATGGGCTTCACTTTACGGTAGAGGGTCGCATCTTCTCCTATGAAGGCGCAACCGACCCCAGCCTGGTGCAATTGCCCGATGGTTCCTGGCGGTTGGCCGTCAAAGCCGGCGGGCGGACGGTGGTCGCTGCCAGCCCGGACGGGCAAAACTTTGAGCCCATCAGCGAGGTGCAATGGAACGGCATCCCCGAGCTGTACGTCTTCCCGGATGGCAGCCTGGGGTTGTATTTGGCTCGCTTCTTCCTTTCCTCCGATGGCGGCCAAACCTGGCAGCCCCGGGAAGATATTGTGGCGCCCGGGAACGGCAACGACCCCTCTCTGGTGGCCTTGCCACAAGGAGGGTATGCCTTTGCCTTCAAGAAAGTGGAAATGGAGGCCGCTCCAGGCGGTGGGCAACCCTCTGGCGGCCAACCGCCTGGCGGCCCGCCGGGAAACCCGTTTGCCTCTCTGACGCTGGAACAGGAAGCCTGCCTGAAGGACGCCTGGGGCGAAGAGATTTTTGTCGCCATCACCGGCCTGGAACGCCCGCCGGAACCGGATGAGATAGCGACGATGGAGGCCTGTGGCCTGCAACCACCCGGCATGGGCGGCCACGGGCAAGCCCCTGGCGGCCAGCCCCCGGGAGGCCAGCCCCCGGGAGGCCAGCCCCCGGGAGGCGGTTTTGGTTTGGCCAGCGGCAACCCGCAAGATGTGACGCTCAACCTGGACATCCGCGAGCCCTATCTGTTGGCTTTTCATGCCTGCAACATGGCGGAATACGCTTGCGATACGCCAGCCGATCATCAGGTATACCTGGCGCAGAGCGCAGACGGGAGAAACTGGTCGCTGATCTCAGGCTGGCAGCCTTATAACGGCTCTGTCCCGGATCTCATCCGCCGGGGCGAAACGTTGTACATCTTCTCTCCAGGCACAGTGACCCGTTACCACCTGGACAGCGGGCTGCTGGAAGCAACCACCCGGGTAACCATCGAAGGATTGACGGATGGCTTCGTCGATCCTTCCCTGCTGCTGGATGACGACGGCAACCTGGTGCTCTTCTTCGTCTATGGGCGCATCGGCGGCGATCCGGGCGGCTGCCAGGAAGGTGAAACCAGCTGCACAGTTTCGGTGGGCGTAGCCCGCGAGGTACCCGGCAGCGATGGCACCCGCTTTACCCTGCTGGATCATAACGCCGTGGATGTGGAGATCAACGCCAACACGGATCTGAAGTCGGTTTCCGATCCCGATGTGTTCTACGACGGCGAGCGTTATGTGTTGTACGTTTCGCACGGGTTGTCCGTCTCTGTGTGGACAGCGGACGACTGGCAGCAGCCTTTCTCCCGCTGGGAGGCCTTGCCGCAAGGACTGCTGAGCTACGGCGCGGGAGGCGTGCCGAGCGGGTATTTTGACCCCAAGAGCGGGCAGTATTGGACGTATGTGCACTATGCGTCCGGGCCAGATATCCCCACAGAGATCCGTCTGGCGCAGCACCCCACCTTGGACGTGCGCTTGCAGCGCAGCGCCTTCACAACCGTGCTCAGCGGCGCAAGCATCGGCCTGGGAGCGGACTACTTGGTGGCCAGCCCGTCTATTTTATACGACGCGCCCTGAACCGCCCTCTGTTTTGGTGGAAGCCTAGACGATTTCGTTCAGGGCTTCCAGGGCAGGCAGCAACCGGTGGGGGTCGTCGCGCAGCAGCGCGATGACCTCCTCCGTCGCCCGGGTGAGCCAGTTCTCGGCGTTTTCGTGGGCGGCGGCCATTTGTTGCAGGTGGCTGGCCAGCACATCGCCCAGGGGTAGATCGCGATTCTGCACCAGGTGGCGCAGGTATCCCCAGCGGCCAGTGGGGGCAAAACGGCGCATTTCCTCCGCTGTGCAGAGATAGACCTCATCAAAACCCAGTGGTGGCTGCGGCGGGAGCAAGTGGTAGAGCCGTTCTCCCTGGCGGTAGCCGACGGCCTGCACGGACATTTCTACCGGCACCAGCCGCCTTTCGCGCATATCGGCGCGCACACTGGGGGGGACGCCGTTGCCCGTCAGCGTGCGGCGCACCAGCCCGTCGTCCATGATTGAGATGTTGTAAATGACCCCATACACGGTTTGGCCGCTCATGGGGACGCGCACCAACGCGCCGAGGCGCGGGGCATCGAAAGCGGAAACCCGCACACCAGCCACAAAACCGCGCACGCTGGCGCTCATCAGATCGCCGATTTTCATGGGTATTGCCTCCGGGTGGTGGGGGCGGCGGCCTCCTTGGCAGATTGCTTGGCCGAGGCCTCGTCCACTGGCAGCTGCCGCCGAATGAGTTCATTGTAAAGCAATTGTTCTACCTGGCGTTTCTCCTCGTGGGTGACCAGCGCCACCTCGTGGGCGCGGTGCAGCACATAAGGATAGGGTTTCACTGCGCCCAACAACCGCGCCTGTTCTACCAGGGTCAGGTGCAAAGCGTCGAGCAAGTCGGGCTGACGCGCTACCCAGGCGGGGGTTTCCACGCGCACCGGCCAGGGGTGGGCTTCGTCGCCGACGTTGAGGTAAAAAAAGCAGATCGCCAGGTCGCCCGGGTAGTGGGGGCGGCTGGACGATTGCAAGCCAAAGATAGCCGAGCGTTCACCGCTGCGCAAGAGGGGTTGTCCTGCCTGACCGAACAGCCACCGGTCGCTGACGCCAGCCAGGGGGTGGTAAGCGTCCAGTTTGTTGGCTTCCGCGGAGAAGTGGGCCACTTCCAGCAGACGGGTAACCAGGTTGGCGCCGGGCTTGTCCACATATCCGGCGAGGGCCAGGCCGGCATCGCGCATGGCGGCGAGCAGCTGCTGGTAGCGGGCCAGGTACTGGGCAAAGGTGCGGGCGGTTTGGGCGTCTTTGCCGCCCCAGAGTTCCAGCGGGCCGTCGTTCAGCGCCAGGCAGAGTTCATCCTGGCAAAAGGCTTGCGCTTGTTCCAGCAGGAATTCTCGTTCTGCCAGGTCGCGCTTGAGGGAGAGCTCGGCTTCGCTGGGAAGGTTTTCTCCGTGGTAAAGGTCGGCGTTGAAAAAGAGACGGCTGCTCAAAGGCGTGTGGGGAGGGTCGGCGCTTTCCCAGCGCAGGACGATGCCGCCCAGGTTGATCAGCCCGAAGGGAACGGCGGCGTGCCGATCGGGGTAGATTTGCGAACCGTCCACGGCCAGGATCAGCCGCTGGCGCGCGGGTTTTTTGGGCAGGGGGTAACGGGCGTTGAGCGGATCGTCGAGGGGCAGGGCGCAGCGCAGCCGCGCGCCAGCGGCGCTCAGCTCTTCCACCTTGCGCCGCAGCGCCTCGTTTTGGGTGGCAAAGGTGTGCAGCCATTCGCGCGCCTGCTGACGACGGATGTCCAGGTCTTCGCTGGACGCGGCCAGCTGTTGCCCGGCTTCTTGCACGGCACGAAACACTTCGACAAAATCCAGGGGCATGGCGACCTTTCCGGCTTTTCGTCCAAAGGTAGAACGTCTGTTCAGATTATACTGTAAAAAAACGGCCTGCGTGCAGGCCGTTTTTTTTTGCGGGGGCGGGATCAGGTTTTATCGCCGATGATGATGGGCACCAGCAGGGTGTAGAAGGGCAGCGCCAGGGAGCCGAGGGCCGGATTGTACCAGGGGAGAAAACGAAACGGCCCGCCGATGGCAAACATCCAGAAGATGGTAGAGATGGTCGAAAGCAGCACCTGCTTGCCTTTGTGTACGCGTTCTACCCGCCAAAGCCAGAGCGGCGTGACGACGACCAGGATGATGCAGGTTGCCCAGAGCAGTTTTTCCAGCATGGCCGGGTCGTTCTGATACGCTGAGGTGAGCACGCCGTCAATGGTCAGATAGGCCATGACGATTTCGGATGGAATGTGTTTCAGCACCCGCGAGAGGTAATTGTCGCTCGATTTGACAGCACGCGCCATGGAATTCTCCTTGTGTGTGATGATTCCACTGTACAGAAAACAGGGGAATTTGTCAACCGCTATACGAAAAAAAAAGACAAGGCCGACGTATTTGCGGCCTTGTCTGGCAAGAATGTGCTCAAGCCTGGACGTACCAGGCGGCCACGTAGCCTTCTTGCCCTTCTGGGGTGCGGACCTTGAGCCATTGCCCATAACGCCCAACCTTTGCCAGCGCGAGATCGGCTGTGGGCGGGTCGAGCACGGTGAGCGCCGTGTGCGGCATGAGCACGCCGACGACGGCGGTGCTGGTTGAGGGGCCACTGCGTATGCGCAGGCCGCGACTGGCCAGCGAGGAGACGTAAACGGTCAGCGGCTGGTCGTTCTGGGCTGGCGGCGCCTGACCGGCTACGCGCTCAACATACCAGGCGGCGACGTAGCCCGTTTCTCCGCTTTCTGTGCGCACGTGGAGCCATTGGCCGACCACGCCCAGTTTGCGCAAGACGGTTTCGGTGGGTTCGAGGGGGGTGAGCAGGGTGCCGGCTTTGAGCAGGGCGCGCAGGGCGCCGTTGGGTTGGGCGCGCAGGCGCAGGTTGCTGGCGCCGATGCGCGAGGAAACGGCCAGCAAGAGTTGATCGTCTCCTGCCGGCGGCTGTACCGGATCGGGGGTTTCGTCGGCGTCGTAGCGCACCACCAGCCAGGCGGCCACATACCCCGGGACGCCGCGGGCGTCCAGGACGTGCAGCCACTGATTGCGCTGGCCGATCTTGTTCAGCGCTTGCTCGCGCGGTTCGATGACGCGGATGACCTGGCCGCGGTAGACGGTGGAAATGACCCGCGCGGAAGGGGAGGGCGCGGCGCGCACACGCAAGCCGGCGGAGCTGGCTTTGGACGAAACCTTGACGGACATGGTCACCTGCGGCGGGGCGGGCGCCTCGGCGCTGTCACCGGAGCCGGCATCGGTGCCGCTGTCTCCTGCGCCGGTGGAGCCGCCAGTGTCGCCGCCACTTTCTTCCAGCGGGACGACGAGCCAGGCGGCCACGTAGCCGGGGACGTTGCGGGCGTCCAGGACGTGCAGCCACTGGCCAGATTGGCCGATTTTGGCGGCGGCCTGGTCTGCCGGTTCGATGATGCGGACAATTTGGCCGCGGCGCAAGGTGGAGACGAGCCGTGCAGAGAGAGAGGGCGCGGCGCGCACGCTCAGGCCGGCGGAGCTGACGCGGGAGG
>WGAD01000166.1 GCA_015489255.1 Anaerolineales bacterium
CTTCAGCGTTCAGCAAGTGAACGGCGTCGGCAACGATGCGTTCAAGAACGGCATCCAGTTCCAGCATACTGGTAATTTCACGGCCTATCACCAGCAAAGATTCAAGCGCCTGGCTGTGCCGCCGCAATGAGGCTGTGGTGCGGTTGACTTCTTTTCGCAGCCAGTCTCCCAGGCGGTGGGCGCGGGCGATCGCCTGCTCGGTAGCTTGCCGGATGTCCTCCGTCCGTAGCGGCGGGGTGAGCACATCGTACACGCCGGCACGCAACGCTTCCAGCAGGAGGGAAGGTTGCGCCTGCGCTGAAAAGAGGAGGATCGGCAAGGTGGGCATTTGTTCCAGTAAAGAACGGGCCAGATGAATACCCGTCTTGCCGTCAAATTTTTCTTCCAGCAAGATCAGTGCCGGGCCGGTTTCCACGGCTTCTCGCAGCAACATGCCCCGGGAAGGGACTCGCCGCACGTCAAAACCGGCGGCAGCCAGGGTGTTTTCCATCAGCTGCGCGGTTGCCTCGTGTTCGAAAGCCAGTAAAACCGTGGAAGAACCCATCGTGCGCCCGTCAATCCTTGCCAAAGCGCAGCGTGGCCTCGTTGACCAGAGTCACCACCCGAGTCAATGCCTGGCGGGCACGCGCCAGCGCGTCTTTTTGCTCCTGCGATAATTCCCCCAGCTTTCCCGTGTCCACCAGTTCCAGCGGGTAAATGGCCGACTGGATCTCATCGCGGATCTGGCGGCGCAGGTTGTCGAGCATCCGCTGTTTGGCCTGTTCGCCCTTGCGCGCCTTGAGCGCCGTTTCTTCCAACGCCTTGAACAAACGGGCGTTGACCATGGAAATCGCCGCGTAATCGGCTACGGCTTCCAGCAGCATCTGGGTGTTTTCTGTAAAGGGGGTTTCTTTCTGCCGCATCACCACCAACAAACCGATGACATCCTGGCGCGCCTTGATAGGCACGATGGCAATCGCCCGCCCCAGCGAGGCAACTTTGAATCGTTCCAGCGCTTTGCCGTGCATCACCAGGGTTTCTCCCGAAACCCGCACCAGCCCGCTGACGCCGTCGTCTAGCGCTTTGCCTTCTTTGCGCGCCCAGCCGGAAGGCAGGTTGCGGTGCGCCACCAGCAAAAAGTCGCGGCCCAGATCGGCCCGGGTCAACAGCCAGCCCGTATCCGCCGCCGCCAGTTCCATCGCTCCGGACAAAATGCGGTCAAAGAGCTGCCGCTGGTCGGTGGTAGAAACCACCATCTTCCCCAGCTTCAGGAGGGTGTTCATTTCGTGCAACCGTTTTTGCAATTTGGCGTTGGCTTCCTTCAACTGTCGTTCCAGTTTTTGGCGCTCCACCTTCTCGCGGACCCGTTTCAACGCCCGATCGACCACGGCAGCAATTTCGGCGTCGCGCGCGGGCCAGGTCAGGTAATCGCTGGCCCCCAGCCGGAAGGTTTGAATCACCTCGGCTTCTTGCCCCTCCTCGGCCACAATAATCACGGGCACGTCCGCCTTCTGGTTTTGCAGGGCAACCATCAGATCCTTGCCGCTCAAATCCGGCAGGTGCAAATTGCTGATCACCAGGTGCGGGTTGAATTTCACCAATTGACGCACGGCGTCGCCGGCAGCGCCGACGACTTTCACCTTGTAGCCCAAGGCTTGCAAGGTTTGTCGTGCGATGACATCGCTGATGTCCGGATCATGTTCTACAACCAGAATACGTTCGTTCGCCATAATCTTTTTTCTTGTACAATGAGGTATGTGTTGTATGTATTGTAACACCGCTCCTGCCGGTGGGCTTCAGATAACAAAAATTTTAGCATGAAACCGCTCAATTCGCTGGCCGCCTGTTTTGCACGCCCCTCCGAGGCCCTGTGGCTGCGGCGTTTTTTGCCGCCGGTGCACAGCGCAGACCTGGCGCGCTGGCTGCGCGCCCGCCTGCCTGCACGGGCGCGCCTGCTAGACCCCTTCGGCGCGGCCCCGGGGCTGCCGGCCTGGCTGGTCGGCCCCGGCCGCCCGCTGACGGCGAGCGCCGGCAATCCGGTGCTTCATTTTTTGCAAACGCTGGCCGCGCATCCACCAGCCGGGGATGACTACCGCGCTGCCCTGGCGGCCCTGGCCGCCGCCCGCAAGGGAAATGAGCGGCTGGAGTTACACATCCGCCGGCAATATTACAGCCGCTGCCACACCTGCGGCCGCCCCGTAGAGGCAGAGGCCTTTCTCTGGCGGCGCCAGGCAAGTGCGCCGCACAGCCTGCTGTATCGTTGTTCACATTGCGGCACGCACGGGGAACACCCCGCGCGCGAAGAAGACGCCGCCCGGGTCCAGGCCCTGGAAAAACTGGCGCCCGCCTACCGGGCCCGCATTTTGCAGCGCGTCGCCCCGCCGCAAAGCCCGCTGCGCCATGCGGCGGCTGACGCCCTGGAGGTGTATCCACCGCGGGCGTTGTATGTGCTAGCCACCATTTTGAACCGGTTTTCCGTGCTGTCGCTGCCTTCTACGCAACAAACGGCGCTCACCGCTCTTCTGTTGCATGCCTTCGATCTGGGGAACGCCCTCCACCGCTACCCGCATCCTCTGGAGAGACCGCGCGAACTGATCACCCCCGCCGTCTTCCGCGAGGCCAACCTGTGGCAGGCGCTGGAAAGCGCTCTCGTGCCGACGATGGAAACCGCAGCACAGCCGCCTGCAGGCGGCCTGCACCTCTTCCCCGGGCCGGTGCGCCGCCTGGAGACCGACGTCCCCTTCCAGGCGGGCGTTGGCGTCATCCCCCGCCCCAACCAGGCCTTTTGGGCGCTTTCTGCGCTGTGGTCTGGCTGGCTTTGGGGACAACAATCGGCACGCTCTTATGCGTTTGCGCTGGAACGCAAACACTACCGCTGGCGCTGGTACACCGAGGCCTTGCACGGCGCCTTCACGCAGGTTCGCGCCCGCCTGGAGCCTTCCGCGCCGTTGCTGCTGGCGATCCCCGAAGCCGAAGACGGTTTGCTGCGCGCCGTGCTGATCGCCGCTGACGCCGCCGGTTTTTCTTTGCAAGCCATCGCCCTAGACGAGGAAGCCGATCTGGCCGTCGCCCACTGGCAACGGCGTACCCAACCGCCCGATCGTCTCGTCCTGCCAGCCGTCCCCACGTTGCGCCACACCGATCGTGAAACCCGCGCCCTGGTCAACCAGCCCGTCTCCCACCGTTGGCGCCAGACGGCCATCCTCGCCGTCCAGTCGTGGCGCGCCAGCTTGAGCGGCACAAAAGAAAAGGCCGCAGAAAACTACCTGCGCTGGACGCAGCTTCTGCAAACCGGCCTGCCCGCCATCGAAAACGAACCTCCGACCGCCACACCGCTGGACGAGGCCATTGAGAAACACCTCGTTTCCCGCCTGCAACGAGAGACCCTGCCCCCGGCACAGGACGAACTGCTGCATTCGTTGGCGCCGCACTTCCCCGGGATGCAAACGCCCGCTCGCAGCTGGGTGCAGGCCGTGCTCGCCTCCTACGCAACGCGGGATGAACGCGGCTGGCAGTTACGCCCCGAAGATCGCGCTGCTGCCCGGCGGAAAGACCTGGTCGAAATCGCCGCCTTGCTGTCTGCCCTGGGCAAACGCTTGGGGTATGCTGTGCGGCGGGAGGAAAAACCCCACCGACGCGTGTGGTGGGGAGAAGAACGGCTTTTCTGGCTCAGTGCCTCCACGGTCATCACCGCCCTGACGTTGGCAGCTTCCGATGGGCCGGCCCACTACCTGGTGCTGCCCGGTGGCCGCAGCCAGCTGCTCTGGCTGCGAAGACGGCGCAACCCCTGGCTAGACAACCGCCTGCGAGCGTGGCAGGTGATCAAATTCCGGCACGTGCGCCGCCTGGCGGCCCTGCCCCAGCTGGATCGGGAGCGCCTGGATGAATTCTTGCTGCGTGACCCGCTCCAGGCGGAAACCGATCAGCTGCCCCTGCTCTGACTCAGGGCGTAGGCGTCAAGGTAGGCGTAGGCGTCGGTGGGGTGGCGGGAGCAGGCGTTGCCGTCGCGGTGGCCGTGGGGACAGCGGTCGCCGTTGGGGTCGAGGTGGGA
>WGAD01000167.1 GCA_015489255.1 Anaerolineales bacterium
CACTGAGGCGGCCCACCACCCAAGCCGCCGCCACAAAGCCCAGCAGATACCCTCCTGTGGCGCCCGTCAAATGCCCCGGTCCAGCCCCTCCACCAGCGAAGACCGGCCAACCGACCAGGCCGAGGCCGAGGTACAACGCCAGGGAGAGCGCGCCGCGGCGCGCGCCCAGCAGCGCACCGACCAACAAAACGCCCAGCGTCTGCCCGGTGAGCGGAACCGGCGTAAAAGGCAACGGCAGGCGCACCTGAGCCAAGAGGGCGACCGTCAGCGCGCCCAAAACGATCAGCGCCGCTTCACGCCAGCGGAGCCGCCAGCGCGGCCAGCGCCGTTCTGTCACAACAAAGGCAAGCGTCGTCATGGGAATGCCTCCAAAAAAGGGATTATCGGGTGACAAAACCCTCGCCCAAGGCTCAGGTTACGCCCCAAACCGCCTCCACGAGGGCCGGCAACACACGACCGGCCGGGCCGTACAACCCATAATCCACTTTATCGGAAAGGATCGTGCGCTCCAGGTTGACCTCAATCACCGTGCCGCCCTGCTGGGCGCAAAACTTCCACAAAGAGGCAGCCGGCTGCACCAGCGCGGAGGTGCCCACAATCAAAAAAGCCTGCGCCCGCTCGCTGGCCTGAATAGCGCGCCGCAGCGCCCAGGAAGGCAGCGATTCGCCAAACCAGACGACATCCGGGCGCAACAAACCGTTGCATTGAGAGCAACGCGGCACTTGCTCGCTGTCTTCCGGCCAGCTCGGCGGATAAAAACCGCATTGGGCGCAGCGCACCCGCCGGATGTTGCCATGCAAAGGCACGACGTTGCGGCTGCCCGCTGCCTGGTGCAAACCGTCCACATTTTGTGTAATCAGGGTAAAATCAGGCACGTGACGTTCCATTTCCGCCAGCGCCCAATGTGCAGGATTGGGTTTCGCCGCCAGGGCTTGCGCCCGCCGCATGGCATACCAATCCCACACCAGTTTTGGCTGCCTGGCAAAGGCCTTGGGCGTTGCCAGCTCCTCGGGCCGAAAACGCGCCCATAACCCGGTCTGCGCATCGCGGAACGTCGCCAGTCCAGATTCTGCCGACACCCCAGCCCCCGTCAACACGGCCAGGGATGAAACCGCTCGCAAAAAGGTGATAAGCTCCTTTGGGAATTCCATTTTTCATTCCTTTCTTGCCAAATACCTCATGAAACCCAGTCGCGACTTCCTGCTCACCCTGCTCGACCACATTTCTGACGGCGTTTACTTCGTTACACCAGAACGTCAAATCACGTTCTGGAACAAAACTGCCGAGGAAATCACCGGCTTCAAAGCGGAAGAGGTCATTGGGCATTATTGCTACGACAATATCTTAAACCACATCGCTCCAAATGGCACCGCGCTGTGCCATAACGGCTGTCCGCTGCATCTCTCCCTGCAAGACGGTCGTTCGCGCGAAGCCCAGGTCTATCTCCACCACAAAGAGGGGCACCGGGTGCCCGTCCTTGTGCGAGTACAGCCGGTACTCACGCCCGACGGGAAGATCATCGGCGCAGTGGAAACTTTCACCGAAAACCAGGATTCCCTGCAAGCCCGGAAAAAACTGCGGCAACTGGAACGAACCGTGCTCATCGATCCGCTGACCAGCATCGGCAACCGGCGGCACATTGAACGGCGGCTGGCCGCCAGCCTGCTCACCTACCAACAATTGGGCATCCCTTTTGGCGCCGCCATGATCGATATTGATTTCTTCAAACACATCAACGACACTTTCGGCCACGACGTCGGCGATAGAATGCTGCGGCTGGTCGCCAGCACCCTGCGCCATAACCTGAGGGCCAACGACACGATCGGACGCTGGGGCGGCGAAGAATTTCTCGCCCTGATCAACGATGTCAACTACCAGTCTTTGCGAGCGACCAGCGAAAAACTGCGCATCATGGTTGAGGAATCTCGCTTGCGCATCGACAAGTTTGAACTCAGTGTAACCGTCTCCATTGGCGCGACCCTGGCGCAAACCAGCGACACCCCGCAAACACTGGTACAGCGCAGCGATCGCTTGCTCTACCATAGCAAACGCCAGGGCCGCAACCGCGTCACCATAGGATAAACCCATGACCATCCCTGCTTTGGAACAAATTCACCGTCATGCCTCTGTGCGTCATTACACACCAGAACCGGTCTCCGATGACCTGCTGGAACGCATCGTGCGCGCCGCACAGGCCGCTTCTACCTCCTCCAATCTGCAATCCTGGAGCGTCGTCGCCGTCCGCAACGAGGCCACCCGCCAGCACCTGGCGGAACTCTGCGGCGGGCAGCGGCACGTCGCCGCCGCGCCGCTCTTCCTGGCTTTCTGCGCCGACCGCGCCCGCCTGGATCGCGCCTGCCAGCTGGCCGGCCTCTCGCAAGATGCCAGCACCCTGGAATCCTTCCTCGTTTCCGCGCTGGATGCTGTCATCGCCGCCCAAAACGCGGCGCTAGCCGCCGAATCTCTGGGGCTGGGCATCTGTTACATCGGGGGCATCCGTAACCGCCCGTTGGAAGTCATCGACCTGCTGAAACTGCCCGCCAAAGTCTTCCCCATCGTCGGCATGACCATCGGCTGGCCTGCCCGCCCCTTGCGCCAGCGCCCACGCCTCCCTTTGCACAGCGTCTTGCACCACGAAACCTATCACCCCATCCGAGACGAAGACCTGCTCGCCTACGATCAAACCATGCGCGCCACTGGTATCTATAAAGACCCCGAAAAAGGATGGCTGGCACGCTCCGCCCAACGCGTACAAAACCCGGAACGGCCTCATCTCGCAGAGGCCATCCGTCAGCAAGGGTTTGCGCTAAAATAGGACTGAACTCTCCTTTCCGGGAAGTCTCAAGGAGCCTGCAATCCAGACCCTCTCTCGTCCGGCGAGAAGCCCCGTCCTGCCGCAAAGGATGAATATATGCCACACAATTCGCATATTCCACGGATTCTTTTCTTGTTGCCGCTCCTCTGGCTGGCTGCCTGCGGCAATGCATCGCCAACCGCCACACCGCCGCCGCCAACCGCCACTACCGAGATCTCACCTCCACCTGCATCCGAGGCTGCTCCCACGTCATCGCCCGCCGCAGAACGATTTGTCCAGGCCACAGAAATTGAAGGCCAGGCCTGGCTGGAAGAAACGCAAACCAGCCCCGCCGTACCGGTGCAATCGGGCGAACGCCTGCCCTTGCAAGGAACGCTGGAAACCGGCGGCAGCAGCCGCGCCCGCCTGGACATCCTGCCCGACGGCACCGTCATCCGCCTGGGAGAAAACACCCGCCTCCAGCTGGACAAACTGGCCGCACAAGAACCTGTCAGCCGCTTTCGGCTTTGGTTGGGCAAAGTCTGGATCATCCTGCGCGGCGGTCAACTGGAAGTTGAAACCTCCAGCGGGGTGGCCTCTGTGCGCGGCAGTATGTTGGGCGTGACCTTTGACCCCCAAAGCGGCCAGATGCGCGTCACCTGTCTGGAAGGGCATTGCATGCTCGCCAACCAGGCCGGCCAAGTCAGCCTGATTGCCGGGCAAGCGTCCACCATCACTCGTCCCGATGCGCCTCCCTCGCCGCCAGAAGACATGCTCCCGAAAGAACGCCAGGAATGGCGAGACGCCGCCCCCGAGGCTGGGCCCTTGCTCCCGCCAACACCCAACGCTGCCACCCCTTCCTCAGAAGACGACGCCTCGCCCCTGTCCTTGACCATGTACAACGGGTGTTCCAACGACGCGTGGCCGCCCCCTCCAGTCACCGGGCCGTGGTCGCTCACACTAACGGGAACGGACGGGAGCGTCTACTCCTACACACTGGCGGTTGAAGAAACGCTGACGGTCTATCTGCCGGCCGATAGCTACCAACTGGCAGTCGTCTTCCCAGATGGCAGCACAGATTCCGGCATTCTCTATTACACCACGGTGCCTGTCTTCATCGACTTATGCACACCACCACCAGAAAGTATGCCCGATGACAGCGGCTCCTCATCATCTCTGCCTCCAGCCGCCACCTACATCCTGACCAACCCCTGTAACGACACCTGGCACTGGGTTTTTAGCGGCCCGGCCACTCTGCGCCTGGACGTTCCTCCTGGGGAAACCGTCAGCGGAGTCTTGTTACCTTACGGCACATACACCGCCGAAGACTGGCGAGATTCTGTCATCAGCCACAATTACACCGGGGACATTCTGCCAGGTGGCAACTTAATCGTGACCGCCAGTTGCCAATAAACAAAAAGCCGTTTGCCCACCGTGGAGAAAATGTGTTTCGCCCAACCTTGTTCTTCCTGCTCCTGTTTGCCGCGCTGACTTCATGCGCCCCTGCCGATCAACCGGCCACCGCATCCCCTGCCGCTCCCCCGTCTCGGACAGCCCTTCCCACCGCCACCCTCGCGCTGCCGACTAGCACAGCCATCCCTGCAATCAGCGCTTCGGCAGAAGTAACGGAAGTGGTCAACGAGGTGCGCGCCCGCGCCGCTGCGGCGGAAGATTTCCGTCCCGTTGCCGCCGACGACATCCTGCCCCTACAAGGAGAGCTGCAAAGCGGGGAAGAAAGCCGGGCCCGCCTGGACATCTTGCCGGCACGTACCCTGGTGTACATCGGCCCCAACACCCAAATACAACTGGATGAACTGCGTCCCCAAGACGACAGCAGCCTTTACACCCGTCTGCGGCTATGGGCCGGCAATTTGTGGATCGTGCTCAACGGCGGGCAGATGGACGTGGAAACTTCCAGCGGGCTGGCCTCCGTGCGCGGCAGTTACATGAGCCTGCTTTACGACCGGGAAAGCGGACGCCTGGATATCACCTGCCTGGAAGGGCGTTGCCTGGTAGAAAACGAATACGGCGCCATAGAAATGCGCGACGGACAAGCCAGCACAATCCCTGCCCCGGGGCTGCCTCCGGCCTCGCCACGCCCGATGACCCCCAACGAATACCTGGACTGGCTCAACCAAGTCCCCGAAGCCACCCCCTACGCTCCGCCTGCCGATGAACTCCTGGAAACCAGCCCTCTCGTTTATGTAGAAGCCTATAATGGCTGCCTTCAGGGACGCCCCGACGACCGCGGAACCGGCGATTGGACCCTGGATTTCTACAACCTGGCCACCGGTGAGACCACGGCATTTACCCTGAAGCCCGAGGCCCTGCGGAGCATCCTCTTGCCAGCCGGCGGTTACAAAGCCACCTTGCGCTACCCCGACGGCAGTCAAACCCTCCTTGCACTGGACGAGCGGCAGATGGTCTTTCTCGATCGCTGCCAGGAAACCTTGCCCAGTTATGCGTTGGAGGCCCCCGACGAAACCTACGTCACAATCGTCAACACCTGCGATGAACCCTGGCTCTGGGACTTCTCTGGCCCGGTTGCTTTTTCCATTTCCATCGCGCCCGGCGCCACCTACAAGGAAACGCTGCCAGCAGGCGATTACACCGCCCAACGCTGGTGGGAAAGCAAGCCTGAACAGGTGGAACAGGTTTCACTTCCAGCAGGCAGCGATTATTACAGCGCATCTTCCTGCCACCTCACTCCGGAAGAAGGAAGCGGCAACGGAGGCGCCGCAGCAACGCCCACCGCCTACTGGCTGAACAACCCCTGTGCCGTGACATGGTTCTGGAAATTCACCGGCCCGGCGACCATCCAGATCAGCGTCCCGCCCAATGGCTCAACAGGAGGGATGCTGCAACCCATTGGCACTTACACCGGCGCCAGCTGGTACGACGTGGCCGCGCCCATCGTCACCGAAAGCGGGCCTTATCCGCCAGGGAGCATGATCAACCTGACCGCCGGCTGCGACTATTAACAGACAAAAACGTTATTCGGCCAGCAACGGTTGATATTCGGGATGACGCTGAATGTAACCGGCCACAAACCAGCACAGGGGAACCACTTTATACCCCTGGGCAGCCGCCCAATCCAGCGCCGTCCGCGCCAGGCGGCTGCCAATGCCCCGCCCCTCCAGGGCAGGCGGCACCACCGTGTGCGGAAACACCACCGTCCTCTCGTCTTGCTGGTGATATTCCAGCACTGCCAGGTGTCCAGCCAATGAAACCTCGAAACGATTGGCTTCTTCGTTGTGAACCACTTGAATTTCCATCATTGCACATCCTTTCAAACACATGTCTTTTTTGAAACGAAACCCGGTCGTTAAAAGCCTGGCGCTGGCCTTTGGGCTGCGCGTCTTTTACCTCTTGCTGGCCTGGAGCAGCCGCCATTGGCCTGTCGTCCAGCAAAGCGCTGTCTATCCATTCGCACCCGCCGGCTGGAAGCCGGAGAGCTTCAACGGGTTGTTCCGCGTCTGGTTCCAATGGGACGCGGGCTGGTACTTCCGCATCGTCCGGGAGGGATACGCCGCCCCGGGCACAACGGCCTTTGCGCCGCTTTTCCCCTGGCTCTGGCGGTGGGCGTCCCGCTGGACGGGCGGCGATCCGCTGCTCGTCGCCCTGTTGCTCAACACGCTTCTGGCCGCCGCCGCCCTGAGCGCGTGGACGAAGTTGGCGCCCCGCCTGGTCGCCATGCCGCGGCCTCCTCGGGTGGCCTACGCCCTGGCGCTCTTTCCCACGGCCTTTTTTCTCTTCGCGCCCTACAGCGAAGCTTTGTTCCTGGCCCTTAG
>WGAD01000168.1 GCA_015489255.1 Anaerolineales bacterium
GGCAACAGCCACGCCCAGCCTCACACCAACGCCGGCGGCCACCCCAACGCCAACCTTTACGCCCGTCCCCACCCGCCGGGCCGCGGCAGAATATCCACCGCCTTTGATCTACCCAATTTCCACGCAGATCCCCTACCCGGTCGATCCCTTGCCCCAGCCCCCGGGTCAGGTCAACATCTTGCTGCTTGGCTCCGACCAGCGCAGCGGCCCGAGCTTCCGCACCGATACCATCATCCTGGTGACCCTCAACCCCAACCTGGATTACGCCAACATCACCTCTTTTCCCCGCGATCTTTACGTGTACATCCCCGGCTGGACGATGCAGCGCATCAACACCGCCATGGCGCACGGGGGCTTTGAAACCCTGCAAATGACCATGGAATACAACTTCGGCGTCCGCCCAGACCATTACATCATGATCAATTTTCGCGGCTTCAAAGACGTGGTCAACAGCCTGGGCGGTGTCGATGTCCAGGTGGGCAAACGCCTGACCGATTGGCGCACCGGCTACGGCTGGTACACCGTCCATCCCGGCACGGTACACATGGATGGCGACCTGGCGCTTTGGTATGTGCGTTCACGCAAAACCAGCAGCGACATCGACCGCCTGCGGCGGGCACAGGAGGTCAGCCTGGCCATCGGACAAAAAATGCTCGCCAACGGTCTGTTCAGCAATGCCAACCAGTTGTACAGCCACTACATCAACAACGTACAAACCGACCTGGGATTGAGCGACATCATCGCGTTGCTCCCCCTGGCCAGCGCCCGACTGGAAGACCAAAACATCCGCCGCTATGCCCTCGACTACACCACCGTGTACGATTGGGTAGAACCCTACACCGGTGCAATGGTTTTATTACCCAGGCCAGAGCGGATTCAAAGTATCATGGAGCAGGCGCTTAACATCCGCTGAAACGGGAGCACTCGCATGGTGTAGAAAAACGCGCCCAGGGAACACCGCGTTTCCCCCCTGGCCTCTGCGCTCCGCGTGAGCAAAGCGTGCATACGGCCCATCCGATCGTCCACGCAAACATTCTTTCTACCTCGCCTGAGTGCTTTTCCGCCGAAAGCCATCGCTGGCAAAAAAGCCCGTTTTCCTGTAAACTATACGAAATCCGTTCCCCCTTCGCGGAGGAGGCTTCTCTTATGCCCGACCAAAGTTCGCACATCACGCCCCAAACCCTCATCACACCGGCCATCGAGGCCTGGCAACACTACTTACAAGACCAGGGGCGCTCGCCCAATACCATCAAGGCTTTCGTTTCAGATCTCAAAATCTTGACGGAATACTTCCCGCCAGATACCACCCTGGGCAGCCTCTCGCTCACCCAGTTGAACAATTACCTGCAATGGATGGAACACGAGCGGGGCCGCCCGTGCAGCCCCAAGACGCTGGCCAGGCGCATTACCTCGCTGAAATCCTTTTTCTCCTGGCTGCACCGCTACGGAGCGCTCCCCTCCAACCCAGCCGAGAAGATCGTCCAAAAGAGCGTCCGCAGCCCCTTGCCCACCGTCTTGAGCGAGGAAGAGATCGTCCGCGTGCTGGAAACCGCCAACCGGCACCGCTTCGACGAGAAACCCGACGCCCGTTATTACACCCTGGTCGCCCTCCTGCTGGGCACCGGCATCAAAAAAAGCGAATGCGTTGGAATCCACCTGAATCATATCGAGTTGGATGCCCCAGAAGGGCCGCTGCTCTTTGTACGCTACGCCAGCCCCCAGCACCGCTACAAAGAACGCAAGATCCGCCTGCCCGAAGACTGGCCGCCAGCCTTCCACGAATACCTGCAACAATACCAGCCCACCGATCAGCTCTTCCCCTGGTCGCCGCGGCGGCTGGAGTACCTGCTGGAAGACATCGGCGAAGAAGCCGGGCTGGACAAACATCTGTCTTTTGACATGTGTCGCTGGTCTTGCGCCCTGCAAGATTACCGCAGCGGCATGGAATCAGACCGCATCCGGCAAAAATTGGGCATTTCCAAAATCCAGTGGCGCGAGGTGTACCACAAATTGCAACAACTGGCCACCGCCCAAAGGCCAGGTTGATCGCCTCCCACCCCTGGCCGACCCCAAAATTCCGGTTACAATACACATGCGCCGCAACGCATGTGTATTTTTTCATTGGAGCAAGGCATGATCCCCAAAACCCTGGCCATCCACGGCTTTCTTTCCTACCGCCAACCCGTTCAGATCGATTTCAGTGGCCTGCACCTGGCCTGCATCACCGGCCACAACGGCGCCGGCAAATCATCCCTGCTGGATGCCATCACCTGGGCTTTGTTCGGTCAGGCCCGCGCACGCGGCGACAAGGTCATCACCCTCGATGAACCCGCCGCCGAAGTCGCCTTCACCTTCGACTACGAAGGCAACACCTACCGCATCATCCGCCGGCTGGAGCGAGGCAAGGGGTCTGCGCTTCAGTTCCAGGTACAGCGAGAAGACCAAAGCTGGCGCACACTCAGCGAACGCAGCCTGCGAGCCACCCAGGCGCGCATTCAATCCACCCTGCGGCTGGATTACGATACCTTCACCAATGCCGCCTTCTTCTTGCAAGGAAACGCCGATCAGTTCACCCAGCAAACCCCGGGCGCCCGCAAGGAGATCCTGGCGCGGATACTGGGCCTGGAAGCCTGGGAAACCTGGCGACAACGCGCCGCCGCGCGCCGCCGCCAGATAGAAGAAGAACGCAGCCGCCTGGATGGCAGCCTGGCAGAGATCGACCGCGAACTGGCCGAAGAACCCCAGCGGCGGGAAACACTACGCGCCCTGCAAGCCGAGCTGGAAACCCTGCAAACCCGGCTGCAACTGCACCGCCAGCAGCTCGAGCAGGCGCGCGAACAGGCCGCCGGCCTCGAAAGCCGCCGCCAAACGCTGGCCGCTCTGCGCCAGGCCCTGGAACAAGCCGAAGCCGCCCAGCGAGACCGCCGCCAACAGCTCAACGCCCTGCAACAACGCCTGGAAACCTACCGCCAACACGTCGCCCAGGCCGACGAAATCCGCGCAGCATACGCCCAACTGCAAACCCTGCGCCAGGAACTGCAAGCCTGGGAACAACGCGCCCGGCAACACCAGGATTACGAAGCCCGGCGCACCGCGCCGCTCAACACCCTGGCAGCAGAACGCGCCCGTTTGCAAGAGGCCATCGCCGCCCTGGAACAACGCGCGCAAGAAGCGCAACAAGCCGCCGCCGAACTCAACACCCTGCAAGGCGACATCGCCCGGCTAAAGGACGAAATCGCCGCCGGTGAAGCCCGCGCGCAGGAGGTCAAAACCCTCCGCGCCGCCATCGACAACGACCGCGAGCAATACGCCCAACTGCTGGCCGAAAGTCAGGCGCTCAAACAAAAAGCTAAAGACCTGCACCTGCGCATCGAACACCTGCAAAACCACGGCGAAGGCCAGTGCCCCACCTGCGGGCGTCCCCTGCCCCCGGAGCGCCGCGAAGAAATCCTGGCGCGCCTGCAAACCGAAGGCGAAGCCGCCAGCGAAGCCTTCCGCAGCCTCCGCGCCACCCTGGAAGCGCTGCGGCAGACGATCGCCACACGCGAAGAGGAAATACAACGCCGCGAAAGCCAAGACAACCAGCAATTACAACAAAACCGCATCCGTCTGGGACGGCTGGAAACCCGCGCTGAACGCCTGCAAGAGACCCTCGCCCGCTGGCAGGATGAACACCAGCCCCAGCTGCACACCCTGAAACGCCAGCTCGCCGAGGAGGCGTTCGCCCCTCAGGCCCGCGCCCTCCTGGCAGAGATCGACCGCCAGATCCAGGAACTCGGGTACGATGCCCAGGCGCACGCCGCCCTGCGAGAACGCCTGGCCGCTCTGCAAGAGGCCGAAGCGCGCCACACCGAACTGGCCGCCGCCGAAGCCAGCCTGGGGCAGATAGAAGAACGCATCACTGCCCTCCAGGCCGAAATCGCAGCCGCGGAAACCACCCTCCACGCCCAGCAAGAAACGTACAATCAACAAGCCGCCGATCTCGCCGCTGCCGAAGCTGCGCTACCTGACCTGGAC
>WGAD01000169.1 GCA_015489255.1 Anaerolineales bacterium
CGCGCCTTCCGCCCATTCTCCCAGGGCCGCCGCGCCGGCGGCAGCCGCCAGCATGAGGACATCTGTATCGAAATGCCCTTTGAACAAACCAGGCAGCGCGTGGGTGGCGATGTCGTAGCCTCCGGCCAGGTAAGCCAGCAAATAAAACCCCAGTGCAGCCTGTTCCGGCAGCCCCCAGTACCGCTCGCCCAGCCAGCCAGCCAACAAGAAGAGCCCCGCCAGCCCCACCAACAGCAATTCCCAACGTTCCTGCACCCAATGGGGCAAGAAGCCGGGCGCACTGCCGTGATCGTGGTCGTGGTCGTGCGCTTCCGGCGGCCAATCCAACGGGGTGACGCCGAAATCGCGCATCCGCCGGGCGATATCTTCCTGTGTGGCGACGCGCGCATCATAAGCCACAAAGGCCAGGCCGGCAGCGTAATTGACGCTGGCGTGCAAGACGCCGGGCACCGCTTCCAGGCTGCGGCGCAGCATCACGGCTTCATCGGCGCTGGTCATCCCGGAAAAAGGAATGCGCTCGTGCCGGTAACGGGCGGCAAAGTTCCCGCCGACCTCGTGCGCCATGCGCTGCACGGCATCCAACGAGATCCGGTTGGGATCGAAGTGGATGCACAACCGCAGTGGCGGCTCATCGCGCTCGGCATGAACGTGTGTGATGCCCTTGCGGGTGCGCAGGGCGTCTTGCAGGCGGACGAGGCAATCATCGCGCTCGTCCTCTACCTCGGGCAACAATAAAGTAACTTCGATTTCAACCGTATTTTCAGACATGGCATCCTTCCAGAACAAAACAATTCGCGACCATCCGGTGCGCAGCAGCGCACCCACATCAACCCCTGGCCACACCGATTGGAGGACGCCATAAAGCCGCCGGTCTCCAGCGCGCCGCTTCCAGCGTGTTGCGCTCGCGCCAGACCAACCAGCGCACCCATAACAGCAGGGCGGGCGCAGCCATCAGCCAGAGCGGCGCGTGCGCTTCGCCCCCGTGCAGGGCGCCAACGGGGGTCAGGGCATCGAGGGCAAAATGCCCGGCCAGCGCAAGCAACAGGAAGATCAACAACCCGCGTTGCAGCTTATCCATGCTGAACATGATCCAGTCCGCGCAAAAAGAGGTCCAGCACATGATCGTCCGCCAGGGCGTAATACACCTCGCGCCCCTGTTTGCGCGCTCGCACCAGTTTCATGTGCCGCAAATGGCGCAGTTGGTGGGAAACCGCCGATTCACTCAACCCCACGCGGGCGGCCAGCGTCCGCACGTTGATCTCCTCATCCAGCAGGGCGGCGATGATACGCACCCGGCTTGGATCGCCAAGCATATCGAAGAGGGCGGCCAATTGTTCAGCCAGAGAAGCGTCCAGTTCCATACAAAAATCCTTGAATATATGAGCAGTTATTCATATATTATACCCATAAACGCCCAGCTGTCAACCCGCCGGCCATCATCGCGTTTTTCCGACGCCTGCGACTCCGGGAAAACGTACCTTTTGCATCCCCTCGGTCTGCGCGGCTCCGCTTGAGCGACCTCATTTTGCCAGGCGGGTTATATCATTACCTAAAATGGCGTATACTTGGGGGCATGAAAAAAGAACGTTTGGGCATCTTTGGCGGGACATTTGACCCTCCTCACCTGGGACACTTGATCCTGGCCGCCGAGGCGCAAGCCCAGCTGGAACTGGATCGTGTCTTGTGGCTGCTAACGGCACAACCGCCGCACAAGCAGGGACAGGCCATCACCCCCTTGCCGCACCGCATCGCCATGCTGGAACTGGCGCTGGCCGATAACCCGGTCTTTGCCCTCTCGCCGCAGGAGATCCGGCGACCAGGGCCGCACTTCGCCGCCGACACCCTGGCGCTGCTGCGCCAGGAGCATCCGGCTGCCACGCTAGTGTACCTGATCGGCGAAGACTCCCTGCGCGATCTCCCCGGTTGGCATCAGCCCGAGCGCGTGCTGGCATCCTGCGATCAGCTCGGCGTCATGCGCCGGCCAGATGGCCCCCGCGCCGATCTCGCTGCGCTGGAACAACGCCTGCCCGGGGTCCGTGCCAAAGTGCGCTTCATTGCCGCCCCCCTGCTGGAAATCGCCTCCTCCCAAATCCGCGCACGCATCCGCCAGGGTGGGCATTTTCGCTACTACCTCCCGCCGGATGTTCATGCCTACATTCAATCTCATCAGCTTTACAGGTGACCTATGAACTTTTTTCCCGACATGCTCTTCACCTCGCTGGCGCTGGCGCACTTTAGCGTCGACATGCTCAACGGCAGCCGTTCGATCCTGCTCACTTATCTGGGGCTGAGCGGCACGACCATCGGTCTCATCTCTATGGCCTACGTCTGGATGGCCTCGCTCAGCCAGCCCTTCTTCGGCTGGCTGGCCGATCGCATCGGCCCACGTCAGCTGACCGTCGGCGGCCTGTTGTGGATGTCCGCCTTTTATGCTGCGGCCATGCTCCTGCCGCGCAACCTGGGGCTGATCGCCCTGGTCTTCGGCAGCCTGGGTTCCGGCGCTTTTCACCCCGCCGGGACGATGCAGGCCACCCTGCAAGGGCGGCAGCAAATGGAAGGCAAGGAAACCACCGCCGCTTCGCTGTTCTTTATGATGGGGCAGGCCGGCATCTCGCTGGCCCCTGTCCTGGCCGGGGCCTTGCTGGGGTACTTCGCCGATGTCCGCGGCCTGCTGCTTTTGCTGGGGCTGGCGGTTCCCGCTGCCTTTAACCTGGCCTGGCAAATGCGCCACCAGACGATCGTCCGCCAGCAACGGGACGAAAACGGCCAGTTGGGGCAAACCAAGTGGCCGCGCTGGACGTTTCTTCTCACCCTGGGGGTGCTGGCCGCCCTGCAATCCTGGGCACAACAAAACATGATCAACTTCATCCCCAAACATTTGAGTGTCCTGGGCATGGCCGCCGGACGTTATGGCTTGCTGACCGGCCTCTTCATGGGCGGTTCGGCGCTGGGAAACGTGATCGGCGGCTCCCTGGCCGATCGTTTTGGCAAGCGGCGAGTCGCCGGCATCGCCTTGCTGCTGGCAAGCCTGCCCCTTTACCTGATCGGGCGTTCTGGCAGCAGTTTTTGGATCTACCTGCTCATTCCGCTGGCCGGTTCGCTGACCGGCGCCATTCACAGCATTGTGGTGGTCATCGCCCAGCGCATCATCCCGGGCGGCATGGGGCTGGCGTCGGGCCTGATCTTGGGTTTCGTGTTTTCTGCCGGCGCCCTGGGGATGCTGCTCACCGGCCGGCTGGCGGACAGTTTCGGCTATCCTATGGTCTTCAGCCTGAGCGCCGGCCTGGTCGTCCTGGCCGCCCTAACCACCCACCTCCTGCCTGCCAGCGTCGATTGAGCCATGCCCGCCCGCCTGCGCCGGCCTGGCCGCATTGCTGCGCTGCACTTGTATTTTTTTGGCAACGCTTTCAAGTGGAGCCTGTTGCATCCGCTCATCCTGCCGACGCTCACCTTGCAATTTGCGCCCGCCGCCTGGAAAAACAGCCTCCTCGGCCTGCTCACCTTTGGCGGGCTGGCGTTCGCCGCCTTTTTGCAGCCGCTGAGCGGCACACTCAGTGACCGCTGGCCCCAGAATTGGGGCGGGCGTCGCCGCCTGATGCAGATCGGGGGCGTTCTAGAGCTGCTCTTTTTTTTCGCCATCGGAAAGGGCGTGCCCGGCATACACCCCCCCCGGCTGGGGATATTGGCCTTGCTGTTGGCTTACCTGGGGCTGCAATTTGCCTCCAACCTGACCCAGGGGCCTGCACAAGGCCTGATCCCCAACCGGGTCGCCGCCGATCGGCTGGGGCTGGCCAGCGGGATCAAAAACCTGTTCGACATGCTCGGGCTGGCGTTGGCCGCCCTGCTCGGCGGTCGACTTTTGGCTGCGGATGGCAGCAACCTGGGCTGGATGGTGTTACTCATCGCCGGCGTGCACAGTCTCAGCTTGCTGACGACGTTGCACCTGTCGCGGCCCGCAGCGGCAGGCCACCCGTCAGCGCCGCACCTTTCTCCAGCCGGCCTGTGGGCCGAGGCCTTCTCCTGGCGCGGATTGCGCCGCAACGGGTTTCTCTGGCTGATCTGGCAGCGTTTTTTCTTTTTGCTGGGGATCTACGGGCTGCAAGCCTTCATTCAATACTATTTGCGCGACGTACTGCACGCAACCGACCCCATTCGGCAGACCGGCGACCTGCTGGCCGCGCTGACCCTGGCGTTGACCGCCCTGGCCCTGCTGGGAGGCTGGCTGGCCGACCGGATGGACGTTCGGCGCCTGCTGGCGCTCGCCGGCTGGGCGTCTTTTGGCGGTTACCTGCTGGCTATGACCGCCCGCACCCTGCCTCAACTGATCGGGTATGGAACGCTGGTCGGCGGCGGCCTGGGGTTGTTTCTCTCCGCCAATTGGGCGCAGCTCAATCGCCTGGCGCCGCCGCAAGAGGCCGGGCGCTTCCTCGGTTTGACCAACCTGGCGACCGCCGGCGCCGCTGCCCTGGCGCGGTTGGAAGGCCCGCTCATCGACGGGCTGAACGCCGCCTTCCCGGCTGCGCTTCCCGGTTACCGCCTGCTCTTCCTCGTCGGCGCTGCCGGCGCCCTGGCCGGGTTGTCTTTGCTGAAACGCATCCCGGCGGCCTCTGATACAATGGAAGCCGTTCTGTGAAATCAAAGGAGTTTAAAATGAAACGCTTTTCCGTTTTCCCCTGGCTGGCGCTGCTTGGCATGGCTCTGGCGCTGGCTGCCTGCGGCCAGCGCGAAATTGTGCTCCAGTTTTCGCCCACGATGGGCGCTGTGTACCAGGTAGACAGCATCATGGATCAGAAGATGACCCAGAACTTCGGTGGTCAGGAAATGACCATCGGCCAACATTTTGAATATGGCTACACCTGGACTGTGGCCGATGTTTCTGCAGAGGGGAACGTCACCGTGGAGGTGACGTACAACCGCATCGCCACCCGCCAGACCTTTGGCGATCAGGTGCTATCTTACGATTCTGCCGAAGACGAAGCGCCGCCGCCCGAACTGACCGGCATGGATTTGATGCTGGGGCAGGGTTTTACCATGGTGTTCTCGCCGCGCGGGCAGGTGCTGGAAATTCGCGGGCTGGATGAAATGTATCAGGCCGTTATCGCGGCTTCCAACATCCCCGCCGATCAAAAAGACGCCTTTGCCCAGGCGCTGGAAGACAGCTACGGCGAGGCCGCCCTGCAAGAGCAATTTTCCGCCATGCTCATCCCCTACGATGGACAACCGCTGACAGAAGATCACCGTTGGAGCATCGAGCAAGAGCTGAACGGCCTGGTGCCGGTATCTATCGTCACCGAGTATCACGTTTTGCGTTGGGACGAAGAGCGCGCAGAAATTGAAATTGCCTCTAACCTGCAAAGCCAGCCGGAAAAGGTCACCTCGCTCGGCGGTTACCAGGTCTCTTACGATATGCAAGGCACCCAGGAGGGCGTCTTTATCGTCTCTCTGGCCGACGGCATCACGCAAGAATCCAGCTTGCGGCAGCACCTGGAAGGCAGCATGTCCATCCGTCAAGGCGAGGTCTCGCTTCCGGTGCCTCTGGTGATCGACACCGAAATCACCTATCGCATGACCCCCAAAGAATAAAAATCGGTTCGCAAAAAGCCCCGCCTGGTAAGCGGGGCTTTTTCATCCCCTTCAGGCCGCCACTCAGGAACTGGGCGGCTCTTCAAATTGCAACAATTGCAGCACATCTTGCAAGGCGGCGGCGAAAATCTCGTCCATAATAGACGGAGCGACCTGGTAAGGGCCGCCAAAAGAACCGTCACCATAGACCTGCCTCGTTTGTTCCGCCGAGAGGAGGTCGCTGGGCACATGAGGCGGTCGCTTGGCCGTGGTCGGCAGGTCGGCCACCCGGGTGAAGGAAAAGGCTTCCAGCCAGTTGGCGTGCGCCGGTTTGATTTCGTAACGCACCGCGATGGCTTCCAGGCTATGCGAAAGCCACCAATCGTACCATTGCAAGCGCAAATCGGGCAGGTCGTTGAGCAGATGCTGCAAACGAGCGCGCGCGCCGCGGTTGCCGCCATGCCCGTTGAGCACCAGCAGACGGCGGAAGCCCTGCCCATGCAATGAGCGTACCATGTCTTCCAATATGTCCATCAAGGTGCTCAAACGCAAGCTAATCGTCCCCGGGTAAGCACGGAAATACGGCGAAACGCCAAAATTCAGCGGCGGCGCCACCAACACGCCGGTTTGCTGCGAGGCCGCATCGGCCAGCGCCAGCGGAATTTTCACATCCGTCAACAGACTCAAATAACCATGTTGTTCGCAAGCGCCGATCACCAGCATCAAACGGTCGTCTTGTTGCAGGTAACCTTCCACATCCATCCAGTTAAGTTCGTCCAGGCGCATCATTCCTCCAGCGATTCCAGGGTTGTTTGTATGGTTTCCAGCAGGGCCGGCACGTCATCTGGCGGCCAGTTTTGATAGAAAAGAATGTAAAACCCATCGCCCAGCACCGCTCTCCCCCGGCGCCAGGAAACCCTTTGCGGCTGTGGCAGGCCCTGCGTCCCTGCCGCCAGGTCGTCGACGACGGATTGCAAGGCGGCGGGCAGATTGTCCGGCGGGAGGTCCTGACGCGCCGGCAGGTAACCCGTCATTTGCACCCAGCGCGCCTGTTGTTCGGGCGCCATCAGCCAGCGCAGGAACAGCCAGCCAGCCAGTTGTTGTTCTGGCTGGCTGCGCAGCAGCGAAATCCCC
>WGAD01000170.1 GCA_015489255.1 Anaerolineales bacterium
CTATAATCTATCAACCTTACCTTTCGCTGGAGGAGACGCCATGAACGAATCCCTGTTTTCTTTCCTCACGGACGAGCACCGCATGATTCGTGATGCCGCCCGCGACTTTGCCCAAAAAGAAATCGCTCCCATCGCTGCCGAATTCGATGAAAGCGGCGATTTTCCCCGCGAAACCATTCAAAAAATGGGCGAAATGGGTTTTATGGGTATTGAAGTGCCCGAAGAATACGGCGGCGCCGGCATGGACACCCTGGCCTATGTGCTGGCCCTGGAAGAAATTGCCAAGGTAGATGCCTCCCACGCTGTCATCATGTCGGTCAACAACTCTCTCTTCAATTACGGCATTCTGAAATTCGGCACCGAAGAACAAAAGCAGAAATACCTGCGCGCCGTGGCCTCTGGCGAAGCGATCGGCGCCTACTCGCTCACCGAACCGATGTCCGGCTCCGACGCCGGCACCATGCGCAGCCGCGCCGTCCGCGAGGGCGATTATTACATCCTCAATGGCCGCAAATCCTGGGTCACCAGCGGGCCGGTGGCCGATTATGTCGTCGTCTTTATGATGACCGAACCGGAAAAGAAACACAAAGGCATTACCGCCTTTATCGTCGACACCAACACCCCCGGCTTCACCCGCGGCAAGAAAGAACCCAAACTGGGTATTCGCGCTTCCGCCACCAGCGAGCTGCTCTTTGAAAACGTGCGCGTGCCCGTGGAAAACCGCCTGGGCGAAGAGGGACAGGGCTTCAAAATCGCCATGACCGTGCTCGATGCCGGTCGCATTGGCATCGCTGCCCAGGCGCTGGGCATCGCCGAAGCCGCCTACGAGGCCAGCCGCCAATACGTCACCGAGCGCGAAGCCTTCGGCAAGCCGATCGGCGCCTTCCAGGGTACGGGTTTCAAAATCGCCGATATGAAAACCCGCATCGAGGCGGCCCGCCTGCTCATCTATCAGGCTGCCCTGGCCAAAGAACAATCCAAAACGACCGGCAAGCGCTTCTCGCTCGAAGCAGCCATGGCCAAGCTCTTTGCCTCCGAAACTGCCATGTTTGTCACCCATGCGGCGGTGCAAATTCACGGCGGCATGGGTTACAGCAAAGAACTGCCCGTGGAGCGCTACTTCCGCGACGCCAAAATCACCGAAATTTACGAGGGCACCAGCGAAATCCAGCGCCTGGTCATCTCCCGCCTGGAGACCGGCCTGCGCTGATCTTTCGTTCGTCGGCATCAGGTCGGGGCAGTCACCTGTCCCGACCTTTTGAATTATTGCGCTGCACGCAAGTTCATTGATCAGCCGCTGGCTGGTTAAGCCGCCCTGAAGGCGCATCGCAACCCCGGCGGCAGTCTTAAATCGTTTTGGTGGACATAAACAGGAGCGAAAGCGATGAAAGCCATCCTCTTCGACGAACACGGTGGGCCGGAAGTCCTGCGCTATGCCGATTTCCCCGATCCGCAACCCGGCCCGGGCGAGGTCTTGGTGCGGCTGCGCGCCGCAGCGCTCAACCGGTTGGATATCTGGGTGCGCAACGGCTGGCCCGGTATCCGCCTGGAATATCCGCACATCCCCGGCGCCGATGGCGCCGGAGAGATCGCCGCCCTCGGCGCAGGTGTCACCGACTGGCAAATCGGCGAGTCAGTGGTCATTAACTCGAACCTCGGCTGCGGCGAATGTGAATTCTGCTTGCAAGGCCAGGATAACCTCTGCCGACGCTGGCATTTGCTGGGCGAAACCGTGCGCGGCACTTACGCCCAATACGTCGTCGTTCCGGCGCGGCAGCTCTTCCGTCTGCCGCCAGGCTTCGATTACCACACCGCCGCCGCCGCGGCGCTGGTCTACCATACCGCCTGGCATTCGCTCGTCACCCGTGGAGGCCTCCAGGCAGGCGAAACTGTCCTCGTGGTGGGCGCTTCCGGCGGCGTCAACACGGCCTCCATCCAGATCGCCCGTCACCTGGGGGCGCGGGTCATTGTCGTCGGCTCCAACGCCCGCAAACTGGCCGTCGCCGAATCTCTGGGCGCAGAGGTTCTCATCGATCGCTCGCAGCACGAGAACTGGGCCAAAGAAGTGTACAAGGCCACCGGCAAACGCGGCGTAGATGTGGTGGTCGACAACGTCGGCACCACTTTTCCGCTCAGTTTCCGCGCCCTGCGCAAGGGAGGGCGTTTGCTGACCGTGGGCAACACCGGCGGCCCCAGGTTTGAAATCGACAACCGTTTCATCTTCGGCAAGCATTTGAGCATCATCGGCTCCACCATGGGGACGCTGGCCGATTTTGCCGCCGTCATGCCGCTGGTGGTCGATGGCACACTGAAAGTACCCATGGACCAGACCTTCCCCCTGGCAGAAGCCGCTGCCGCCCACCAACGCCTGGAAAGCAACCAGCAGTTGGGGAAGATCACCCTGGACATCCCCTGAAGATGACCGAACACCGCCTGGTCTCCCGTTTTTTCCTGGCTCTGGGTCTTCTCTTGCTCGGGGCGCACCTGTACGTGGCGCTGGCGCCAGCGCATAACCTGCTCAACTGGTTTCCAACCGACGATGCCTTCTTTTACTTCAAGGTGGCGCAAAACATCGCCGCGGGCAACGGCTCGACCTTCGACGGGCTGGGGCTGACCAACGGTTACCATCCGCTTTGGCTGCTGCTCTGCGTGCCGATCTTCTGGCTGGCGCAATATGACCTGTATCTGCCGTTGCGCCTCGTTGTGCTTGTGTTGGGGCTGCTGCAATTCGGCAGCGCCTGGCTGGTCTTCCGCTGGCTGCGGCACAGCCTTCACCTGACCACGGCCCTGCTCGCCAGCCTGCTGTGGGCAGTCTTCCCCTACATCCACACGCTGACCGCCCGCAATGGCCTGGAAACCGGCTTAAGCGCCTTTTTTCTGCTGGCCTTGCTGGCAACAGCCGCCCGTCCGCAGCCCTCCCGTTGGCGGGCCGGAGCGCTGGCAACGCTGGCTCTGCTCAGCCGCCTGGATAACATCTTCTTTCTTGGGCTGCTGGGGTTATGGCTGGCCCTGCCCTCAGACCAGCGGCGCGAGCGGCTCTTCCGTTGGCTGCTCATCCTTCCGGCCAGCCTGCTGGCTGCCTACTTTTGGCGGCTGGGAGCCACCGCGTTTTACGAATCTACCCGCACCGTCCAGGTGACGCTGGCGCTGGCCTTGCTCATCAAGATCCCCCTGTTCCTGCCCTTGCGCTCACGCCGTCTTCTGCTGGCGGCGAACGCCCTGGGCAGCCTGCTGCTGGGCAGCGGTTTGGCATTGGCCTTTTCCGCCGGCCTCCTGCCTATGTGGTCGCGCTCCGTCTTGCTCATTGACTGGGCCGCCAGTTCCATTGGCCTGTACCTTGGTGAACGTTGGTCGGGCCAGGAAGCGGCGCGCGCCTTCCGCTGGAATGATCTGCGCTCATCTGCGCGCCGTGCCGTCCCCTATTTCACCCCTCTCTTGCTGACCCTGACGGCTTACCTGGGCTTCAACCAGTGGGCATTTGGCGCCCCCATGCCCATCAGCGGGCAGATCAAAGCCTGGTGGGGCACCCTCTACACCGTCTATGGCCGTTTGCCGGCGTCACTGGCTCAATTGTTCGGCCTGCAAATGGCCTCTCGCCGCGATCCTTTCTATCTGCTGCGCGCCCTCTTGCCCTTCGATCTGTCGGGGCCTCTTCTTCTTGGAGTGCTGGCCGCCGCGCTGTTCTTCCTCTACCGCCAAAAAGGCGAAACGCTGCGCCGTCTTCTGTTCTGGCCGCTGCTGGTCGGCAGCGCTTTTCACATCTGGGCTTACACCGCCCGCCCCTACGCCGGCATCCGCGCCTGGTATTGGGTGGCGGAAATGCTCCTGGCCCTCCTCATCCTGGCGCTCCTCTGGGATGGACTTTGGCGCGGCACCGCCTGGCAAACAGCGCCCGCCATTTTGCTGTCCTTCCTGCTGGCGGCTGCCTTTGTGCGCTCGGTAGACGGGCGCATCACCTATCGGCCCGAGTACATCAACCAGGATTTCTTCACCCCGCTCGACTTTCTCGTTCAACACACCGAAAAAGGGGCTACAATTGGCATCACCGGCGGCGGCTACCTGGGTTACCTCCTGCCCGACCGCACAATCGTCAACCTCGATGGCTTGATCAACTCGACCGAGTATGCCGCCCTTTTGCGAAGCGGCGAGGCCGACCGCTACCTGAACCAGATCGGGTTGGATTACGTCTTTGGGCGCGAGAAGATGCTGACCGCCACCGAACCGTACCAATACTTCTTACCAGGACATTTGCAGCCCCTGGAAACCCTGAACAAAAACACGCTTTACCGGTACCAGCCATGAGACCATCCACCCGCAAACTTTCGTTTTCCATCCTGATTCTGGCCCTGGCCGCTCTGGCCTGCAACCGGGCCTACGC
>WGAD01000171.1 GCA_015489255.1 Anaerolineales bacterium
ATTCCAGGGTGTCGAGGGCGAAGAAGATGCGGGTGCGCGCCCGCGCCTGTTCCAGGCGTTGGATGATGGTCTGCAGCGATCGACCAGCTTCCGCCATCTGGCGGGCTTCGCGGCACATCCAGCCGATGGCGGCGGAACCGGCCAGCGAATCGAAGGGGGTGATGTGAATCTTGTCCCGCAGCGCCGCAGCGGCGGCGCGAGCCGAATTGAACGTCCCGGAAAGCTTGCTGGTGACGTGGATGGAGAGGACGCTGTCGCCGGGGCGGGCGATCTGTTCATAGAAGGTCTGAAACTGGTGCGGTGAAGGCTGCGAGGTTTTGGGGATGATGCCGCTCTCGTCCACCAGGCGATAAAAACCCTCGGTGTCCAGGTCAACGCCTTGCAGGAAGGTGCGTTCCCCGAAGTGGATGTTGACGGGGATGACGTGAATGCCGTATTTTTGCCGCCAATGGGCGGGCATGTCGGCGGCGGCATCGGTCACAATGTGCAACATGCAAGCTCCTTGGTTTTAAGATCGGTGGCGCATTTCGTTCTTCAGGCTTTGCAGGGTGCGGTGATAAAGGCTCTTGATGGCGCCCTCGCTGCGTCCCAGGATGCGCCCGATTTCGGCGTTTGACAACCCTTCCACAAATTTGAGAATAAGCAACATTTGCCGGTCGGGCGGCAATTTGCGGATGACGCGCAAGAGGGCTTCGTGTTCCTCTTGCTGCATAACCACCTGCTCCGGATTGGGCTGGGCAGCGCGCAAGGTGGGGGTGTCATCCAGCGGGATATCTTTACGGCGGCTGTTGTCGCGGTGCCAGTTGGCGACCAGGTTATGCGCGATGCGATACAACCAGGCAGAAAACGGCAGGCCGCGGTCGCGGTAGCGGCGGATGTGTCGGTAAGCGCGTTGGAAGACGCGGGCTGTCAGGTCTTCTGCTTCGTGCGTGTTGCCGACCCGGTAGTAGATGTAGGTGTAAATCCGGGCCACATAGTGGGTGTATAAGTCGCCAAAGGCTTCCTCGTCCCCTGCGGTTGCCCGTGCAAGCAATTCTTTTTCGTTGAATTCCAGATCGTTGGTCACAGGGCCTTCCCGTGGATGGGGGCGTGGCATACGTTCTAACCCCATCCTTGTGCGAAAGTTTCTGCCGCCGACGGCGGCGGGTCAAGTATAACGGATTTTTCGCGCCTTGAAAAAGCGTCTGCCTTGCGGTATCCTTATGCGCGGGAGTGGATAGGTCCCGGTGGGTCTCCCGGTCTTCAAAACCGGTGGCGGGTCGCGTTGCGGGCCGCGGTGGGTTCGACTCCCATCCACTCCCGCCTGGCGCGGAGACCGGAGCGCATCTGGTCTCCGCTTTTCTTCTTTTTTGGCGCAAGCAGGAGAGAACGACGATGGATGTAGCCGAACTGGATGCCCTGCACCGCCTGGTTGGGCAAGTGTTCGCAGTGCGAGATTTCACGCTGGGGCGCCCTCAGGATGGCTTTTTCTTGCGTTACCGTGGGCGATTGACGATGGAAAGCGCTACAGCTTACGAGCGGCTGGCTGCTGCCCTGCGCCCACTGGAGATCACGCCCCTCTTTCGCCTGGAAGAGGGCGATGAAGTTATCTACCTGGTGGAGGGGGTGATCCGTCCTCAACCCGGGAAGGCCTGGGTCAATCTGCTGCTCTTTGGGCTGACGGTATGGAGCGTGCTCTTTGCCGGTGCGTTGATGGCCTATGGCGAGATGAACCCCACGGCCTCCAGCGACTGGATCTGGCAACAGGCTTTGCACAACCCTTTTCCAGGCTGGCCTTTTGCCCTCAGCCTGCTGGCGATTTTGCTGGCGCATGAATTTGGGCATTACTTTGCCGGGCGCCGGCATGGCACTGCCGTTACCCTGCCGTACTTTATCCCCATGCCTTTGAGTTTTCTGGGGACGATGGGCGCTTTCATCCAGATGAAAGACCTGCCCAAAAACCGCCGCGCCTTGTTGGATATCGCCATCGCTGGGCCGTTGGCGGGGCTGATCGTGGCTGTGCCGATTACCCTCTATGGGCTGTCTGTTTCCCAACTGGGGGTGGTAAACAGCGGCTTTCTGGAGGGGAATTCTATCTTGTATTTGCTGGCGAAGTACGCTGTCTTTGGCCGCTGGCTGCCAGAGCCACTGACCTACGGCGGTTTGCCGCCTGCGCTTTACTGGCTGCGCTACTTCTTCACCGGTCAGCCGGTGCCGCTCGGCGGAACCGACGTATATTTGAGTACCATCGCGCTGGCAGGCTGGGCAGGCATCCTGGTGACGGCCATGAATTTGATCCCGATCGGGCAGCTGGATGGCGGCCACATCTTCTACGTCCTGGCGGGGCGCCGCGCCGATCGGCTGCGGCCGATCGTCCTCCTTTTGTTGGGCTTGTTGGGCCTCTTCTGGTCTGGCTGGTGGTGGTGGGCCTTCCTGCTGGTGATTTTGGGCGGACGCCACGCCGAACCCCTGGATCAGATCACTCCGCTGGACGCCCGCCGCCGCTGGCTGGCCGTTTTGGCGTTGGTCATCTTCGTGCTGGTTTTTTCTCCTGTTCCCTTTGTGC
>WGAD01000172.1 GCA_015489255.1 Anaerolineales bacterium
CTTGCAGGCGGGCCTGTTTGGGGGTGCCACCGTGCGCGATGATGCGCCCGTCGAGACGGGCAACCCAGCGCCCGCGGTAGGCGCTTTCGTCGGAGGTCATGGTTCGGGCGGGACGTATTTCTCCAGGTCAACGACGCCGATGAAGGGCAGGTTGCGGTAGTATTCGTCCATATCGAGGCCGTAGCCGAAAACGAATTCGTTGGGGATGGCAAAACCACGGTAATGGATGGGGATATCGACTTCGCGGCGTTCGACTTTGTCGAGCAGGGTGCAAACGCGCAGACTCTTGGGGTGACGGGTGCCGAGGAATTCCAGGACGTAGGAAAGGGTGTGGCCGCTGTCGATGATGTCTTCTACCAGCAGGACGTTGCGCCCGCGGATATCTGTTTGCAGGTCGAGGGACAGGCGCACCGTGCCGCTGGATTGGCGGGCGCCGACGCCGTAGGAGGCGATCGCCATGAAGTCCACCTGGTGGGGGGTTTGCAGGTGACGCATGAGATCAACGAGAAAGACGACGCCGCCGCGCAGGATGCAGATCAGGAGGAGGTCTTGTCCTTCGTAATCCCGATCGATTTCAGCGGCCAGTTCACGAATGCGGGTTTGCAAAGCGTCGGAGTCGATGAGCACTTTGCCGAGGAAGTTTTGATAGGGTTGGATCATGAGGGCATCCTTTCTCGTCAATCGCGGGGCACCTGGTGGTGCTGGCGGCAGCGCGCCTCATAGAGTTCCGAGGCGCCAACGATGACGACGGGGTCATCGTAATGGGCGGGAAGCCCGTTGACCAGGCGCTGGGTGCGTGCAGCTTCTTGCCCGCAGATGATGCAAATGGCGCGTAATTTGTCTACGCGGTCGGCTTTGGCCATCAGAGCGGGCATCGGCCCGAAGGGTTCGCCGCGAAAGTCCATATCTAACCCGGCGACGATGACGCGAATGCCGCGCTCGGCGAGGGCTTCGCAAATGTCGATGATGCTTTCATCGAAAAATTGGGCTTCATCCACCCCGACGACTGTGGTTTCGGGGTGCAAATGATCCAGAATTTCGGCGGCACGGGCGACCGGCAGGGCGTCGAAATCGGCACCAGCATGTGAGGTGACCTTTTCCTCAGCGTAACGATTATCCAAGGTGGGTTTAAACACCTGGATTTTCTGGCGGGCGATGGTGGCGCGGCGCAAGCGGCGGATTAATTCATCCGTTTTGCCGCTGAACATGGAGCCGGTGATGACTTCCAGCGAGCCGTAAAGATGCTTCATGTTTGGGTACCTCGTAGCAATGGGATAAAAAAACAGGCAGATGGGTTGCATCTGCCTGTAAGTTTAACCGAAAATGGGCTATTCGGCGGGCATCTCGTAGCCAAAAGCCCGCAATTGTTTTTTGATGTCGATCAGGGATTTGCGGCCAAAGCCCTGGATGGAGAGCAAGGCTTCTTCGCCTTCGTTGGCGAGTTTTTCCAGGAATTGCCCTGCCGTTGCGATGCCCGCCTTCTCCAGCGCGGAGAGCGAGCGGCTGCTGACGTCCAGGTCGGTCAGTGGGCGTTCGGGCGAAATGCGCGCGGCTTCGCGGGCCTTTTTGGCGGCTTCGTATTCTTCTTTGGCTTTCAAGCGGCGGTAGAAGCGATCCACCTGGCCTTCGAGGTCGACGATGCGCTGTTGTTCGCCGGTGTAGAAGGGGTGGCAGGCCGAGCAGATGTCCACGCGCAGTTCAGGACGGGTGGAACCGGTTGTCCAGGTGTTGCCGCAGGCGCAAGTCACCCTGGCTTCCGGGTAATAGGTGGGATGAATATCTTTTTTCATGGGGCGCCTCTTATGCTTTTTCTACGGGGATCACATTCACACGTTTGCGACCGCGGCGGATGTCGAATTTGACGATGCCGTCGGCGGTGGCAAAGAGCGTGTCATCATTTCCTTTGGCAACGTTCAGGCCCGGGTGGATGCGCGTGCCGCGCTGACGAACCAGGATGTTGCCGGCCAGCACAAATTGCCCGCCATAGCGTTTGACGCCCAGGCGTTTGGATTTGCTGTCACGACCGTTGCGGCTGGAACCGCCACCTTTTTTGTGTGCCATAGTTTTACCTCACCACTCAGAACTATTTTCCGGTACCAATTTCCAGGATTTGCAGACGGGTGTACTGCTGCCGATGACCGGTTTTGACGCGATAGCGCTTTTTGGGGCGGTATTTGAAGACGATCAGCTTCGGCCCTTTGACGTGTTCGACAACGGTGGCCTTGACTTTGGCGCCCTCGACGGTCGGCGTACCGATGGCGATCTCCTCGCCGTCGGCTACCAGCAACACGGAGTCGAGTTCGATGCTGTCGCCGGGGTTGGCCGGCAGGCGGTCCACATCAATGAAGCCGCCTTCGACGGCTTTGTATTGCTTGCCGCCGCTTTCGACAATAGCGTATTTCATGGTCCTCTCCAGGTCTTCGCTTCGCCGCCAGGCTTGCGGGGCGGGCAGCCCATCGCCAACCGGCGGGGAAGCCGGGATAACAAGCATAAACCCCAGCATTGCAACACTGCCGGGGCAAAGCGGACGCAATTATAGCAGGCTTTTGGGTGCGTGTCAAACAAGAGCTCAGCGATTTAAAAGAGGGTGCTCGAGACATGCAGACAGCATGGTTGCCTGGACGACGGATGAGCGGCACCATGTTTGTTCTCACACGGAGACACGGGGAGAGGCTGGTGTGCCCCTGTTTCTGCAAAATGGGAGCGCTCCCGCGAGTGCGGCGGGTCAGGGTTTGTTATAATGCCGCTCATGCGCAAAATTTTCGCGGTGTTGATCTTTTTCCTGGCCGTGGTGCTGGTCATCCTCAGTTTTTCCGAGTTGCAGAGCATCTTGAGCATTTTACAACAGGCGGATTATCGGTTGCTGGCCGGTGGCCTGGTGGTGGAATTACTGTGGATCCAGGCGGCAGCGTTGACGTATGCTTCTATTTACCGCGCATTGGGCGTTGCCGATTCTCCACGGCGGCTGTTCAGCGTGGTGGCTGCGGCCAATTTCATTAATGTGGTTGCGCCCAGCGCGGGCATGGGAGGGGTGGCTATTTTCGTCAAAGATGGGCGGCGGCAAGGGCACCCTGCCGGCCGGGTGGCGATCAGCGGGGCGTTGTATGTGTTCTTCGATTTGCTCTCGGTGCTGGCGGTTGTGCTGTTGGGGATGGTGGTGCTCGTTCGGCGCAACAATTTGACGATGAGCGAGATCCTGGCGGCGGCCTTTCTCTTTTTGGTGGCGCTGACGATTGGCGTGTTGTTGTTTATTGGCTCACATTCCTCTGCCCGGCTGGGGCGGGTGCTGGCGGGTGCGGCCCGCAGGATTAACCGCCTGTTGCGTCCGCTGCTGCGGCGCGATTACTTGAGCGAAACCCGGGCCCATGCGTTTGCCGATGAGATCGGCGAGGGCTTGTCTGAGCTGCGCCGCGATCCGCTGCGGTTGCGCGAGCCGTTGTTTTGGGCGCTGGCGAACAAATCTTTGCTTATTTTCATTTTCATGTGCATGTTCATGGCGTTCAAGGTGCCTTTTTCGGCGGGCACGATTGTTGGCGGCTTTGCCATTGGCTATTTGTTTTTAATCGTGTCTCCTACGCCTTCCGGTGTGGGAGTGGTGGAAGGTGTGCTGGCGGTGGTGTTGCGGTCTTTGCGGGTGCCCTTCGATGCCGCCGTGGTGGTAACCCTGGCCTACCGCGCGGTGACGTTTTGGTTCCCCCTGGCGGTGGGCGCGCTGGCTTTTCACCGCTTCAATCGCCAGGAGATCGTCATCGAGTGAGGCCGGCGCCTGCAACCGTTGCCAGCGCCGGCCGGGGGGATGGTCAGATTTCCACGCTGGCGTGCATCTCCGGGTAGTGGACGCGGTGGAAACCGCGTTCTCCCAGTTTTTCCGTCAGGGCTTGGGCGCCGCGCGCCTCGCCGTGCACCAGGAAGATGTCTTTGACCTGGCCGCGCACGGCGGCAACGTAATCCAGCAAGGTAGATTGCCCAGCATGGCCGGACAATCCGCCGATGGTGGCGACCTCGGCTTTGCGGGTGTAGGGTTCGCCGAAGATTTTGACGCGCTTTTCTCGGTCTGCCAGGCGCCGCCCCAGGGTGTGGGGCGCTTGCCAGGAGACGATGACGATGGTGTTGCGGCGATCGCCGATGTTGTTGCGCAGGTGGTGCAAGATGCGGCCCGTCTCTGCCATGCCGGAAGCCGACATGATGATGCAAGGACCTTGGTAATCGTTGATGGCTTTGGATTCTTCCACGCTGCTGGTGTAACGCACTTGCGGAGAATACAGCGCCGGATGGTGGGCGGCGGCGATGAAGGCGTGGGTTTCGTCGTCCATGTATTCCCGGTGACGGCGATAGACCTCGGTGGCGTGGATCGCCAGCGGGCTATCGACGAACATTTGCACCCGGGGCAATTCGCCCTTTTCCATCATTTCGTGATACCAGTACACCAGGTGTTGCGTTCTGCCAACGGAAAAGGCCGGGATGATGACCTTGCCGCCGCGCTCGATGGTCTTTTGCGTGACTTCGCGCAGTTCTTCGTAGGCTTTCTGCGGGTTTTCGTGCGATTTGTGGCCGTAGGTGCATTCCATTAACAGGTAATTGGCTCCTTGCGGATAGACCGGATCGCGCAGGAGGGGCATGTTTGGACGTCCGATGTCGCCGGAAAACCACAGACGGAAGCGGCGGCCCTTTTCTTCTATGTCCAGGATGATGGCCGCTGACCCCAGCAGGTGCCCGGCGTCCACGAAGGTGGCCTGGACGCCCGGGGCGACTTCCACCGGCTGGTTGTAGTCTACGCCGATCATGTGGTTGATGGTGCGTGCGGCGTCTTGCTGGGTGTAGAGCGGTTCCAGGGGCGGTTCGCCGCGGCGCGCGCGCCGTTTGTTGACCCATTGGACATCGTATTCCTGAATGTGGCCGGCATCGCGTAGCATGATGTCGGCCAGGTCTAGTGTGGCGCGGGTGGTGTAGATCTGCCCCGGGTAACCGTTGCGGATGAGCGTCGGCAGGTTGCCGCTGTGGTCAATGTGGGCGTGCGAGAGCAAGACGACGTCGATTTCGTCGATGGGAAAGGGGAAGTTGCGGTTGCGTTGGAAGGCTTCTTTGCGGCGGCCCTGGTAGAGGCCGCATTCGAGCAAGATTTTTCTGCCGTTGACTTCCAGCAAGTGTTTGGATCCGGTAACGGTTTGTGCTGCGCCATAGAAGGTGATTTTCATCATTCCCTCCTTTGTGGGGAAACGGTTTGTAAAACGTGCAAGATGCTTTCGCCAAAATGTTCGTAACGCCAAGGGGTGTCGGCCAGCAGGCGGCGCAGGTCTTCTGTGGTGCGTGGCGACTGGCGGGCGATGCGTTGCATCAGGCTGCGCGGCAGGATAACCTCGGAAGGCGTCTGGCGGCGCAGGCCCTCCGCCTTGCGCCAGGCGCTGAGGGCTTCCAGCCGCGAGAGAAAGGCCGGGTCTTCCGTTTGCCAGGGAGCGCGCGGCGGTGGAGGGGCGGTTTCGGCCTTTTGCAAGATGGCGCGCAAAGTGGCTTGGTAACGGGATGCCTGGCGCGGTGAGAGGCCGCAACGCCGCCAATCGGCGCTGGTTTGCGGCGGGGCGAGCGCCAGCGCCAGCAGTTGCTGGTTACCGATGATTTTGAAGGGCGGGCGATCGCGGCGGCGGGCTTCTTTCTCGCGCCAGTCTAACAGGGCTTGCAGACGGGCTGCTTGCCGGGGCGTGAGCCGTTGCCGTTTGGCGACCTTTTGCCAGGAGGGCGGCTGACGCGGCGGGACGGTGACCTGGCAGGCCAGGCGGAAATCTTCCCGGGCCAGTTGCCAGCGGCTGCGTGCGCGGAGTTCGTTTTCCAGCTGATCGCGCAGGGGGAAGAGGTAACGCGTGTCCATGCGGGCGTAGTGGATCATCTCCGGCGGCAGCGGTCGCCGCGCCCAGTTGGCTTTTTGGTAGCGTTTGTCCAGGTGCAGCTGGAATTTTTCTTCCAGCAAGCTGCCCAGTCCCAGGCGTTGGTATCCCAGGATGCGGGCAGCCAGCATGGTATCGAAGAGATGGCGCACCGAGTAGCCGAAATCACGTTGCAGGCAGATGAGATCGTATTCTGCGGCGTGAAAGACTTTTTCGATGTTTTCATCGGCCAGCAGCGCGCCCAGGGGGGACAGGTCGTCGAGCGCCAGCGGGTCGACCAGGTAGTCGGCGGCGGGCGTGGAAACCTGGATCAGGCAGATGCGTTCCTGGTAGGCGTGCAGCCCGTTGGATTCGGTATCTATGGCCAGGCGCGGTTCGCGCGCCCACTGGCGGGCAGCGCGCGCC